>CAZGBM010000006.1:0-7359 GCA_964523975.1 uncultured bacterium
ACGAATTCCTTATTTTTTGCGTCGATAAGTATTTTTCCCTTACTTATTTCTCCATCGATTATTTTGAGCGACAAAGGGGTTTCGATAAATTTTTGAATTGTACGCGCAAGGGGTCTTGCTCCGAAAGATTTATCGTAACCCTTCCCCGCGAGCAGGTCTCTCGCATCTTCCGTTATTTCCAGTTCAATGTCCGATTCCTTAAGACGACCTGAAAGGTCCGAAATCATTATGTCTACAATTTTCTTTACCTGTTCAAGAGTAAGAGGCCTGAAAATGATTATATCGTCGATCCTGTTTAAGAATTCGGGTCTCATTTTAAGCCTTAGCTGTTCGGTAACTTTTTCTTCAAGAAGTTCATAATTATCTCCGAGATTTTGAATTACATCGGAAGCTATATTGGAGGTCATTATGTTAACCGTATTGGTGAAGTTTACAGTTCGTCCTTTTCCATCGGTTAGCCTCCCGTCGTCTAAGATTTGAAGCAAGATATTGAAAGCTTCGGGATGAGCTTTTTCTATCTCGTCATAAAGAATTACGCTGTAAGGTCTTTTTCGCACGGCTTCCGTCAAATAACCGCCTTCTTCATAGCCTACATATCCCGGAGGTGCTCCGATAAGCCGCGCAATCGAATGTTTTTCCATGAATTCGCTCATATCTACTCTTATTAGCGCGTCTTCCGAATCGAAAAGAATCCAGGCAAGTACTTTTGCCAGCTCTGTTTTTCCGACTCCTGTCGGTCCCAGAAATATAAAAGAACCTATTGGCCTATCCGGACTGGAAATACCGGATCTTGCCCTTCTTATCGCGTCTGCCACTGCTTTTACTGCGTATTCCTGATTTACTATTCTCTTGTGTATTTCTTCTTCCAGGTTCGACATTTTATGCTTTTCTTTTTCCAGCATCTTGCTTACAGGTATACCGGTCCAATCGGAAACTATGACGGCAATATCCTCATCGCTAATTGGCTTATCTTGTGGGCGAGATTTTGCCCATTTTTCTTTTTCTCTTTCGTATTCTTTCCGTATTTTTTCTTCTTCTTCTATTGTTTTATGAGCAGCGCGATGGTCTCCTTCTTCTGCGAACTTTTTTGCTTCTTCCTGGAGGCTTTTTATTTTTTCTTCTTTCTTTTTTAAATCCCCGGGAACATCGGCTTTTTCAAGTTGGAGTTTTGCGCAGGCTTCATCCAGCAGGTCGATTGCCTTATCCGGTAAGTGCCTGTCCGTTATATAACGTTTGGATAGTTTTACGGATGCTTCAATAGCGGAATCGTCTATTTCGACTCCATGATATTTCTCGTATGATTCTTTAAGTCCATGCAATATCTCTATAGAGTCCGCAACCGATGGTTCGTTTACCCATACTGGTTGGAATCTTCTTTCCAACGCGGGGTCTTTTTCTATGTGTTTTCTGTACTCGGAAATAGTCGTCGCTCCTATCGTTTTCATTGCTCCCCTTGCGAGAAAAGGTTTCATCATGTTGGATGCGTCCATTGCCCCTTCCGCAGCTCCTGCGCCAACGACAGTATGGATTTCGTCTATAAATAGGATGAGCGAGTCTTTTTTCTTCTCGATTTCATCCATAACCGCTTTGAGTCGGTCTTCGAATTCTCCGCGAAATTTGGTTCCGGCAATAAGACCGGCGAGATCAAGTTCGAGGATTCTTTTATTCTTCAATAATTCCGGAACCTTTTCGCATCGGATTCTTTGTGCCAGTCCTTCGACAATTGCGGTTTTGCCGACACCGGCTTCACCGATAAGTACCGGATTGTTTTTTGTCTTTCTTATTAATATTTGCATCACTCTCTGAATTTCTTTTTCTCTGTCGATGACAGGGTCGCCTTCTTCTTTTGTAATATCTCGAGTATATTTTTCGAGTATCTTGTATTTGCTTTCGGCGTCCCGGTCTTCGATTCTTCCTTCGCCCCTTATGTTTTTTAAAGAAGAGTAGATTTTTTCCTTACTTATTCCAAAGTTGGAAAGTATCTCTCCGGTTTTTCCGGTATCGTCGGTCAATGATAGCAGTATATGTTCGGTTCCGATATATTTATCGTTTAATCTTCGCGCTTCTTCCCAGGCGTTGTCGAGAGCTTTATTTGCTTGTGAAGACAAATAGACCTGTATCGAACCGTAAGTCTTTGGAATTTTTTCGAGTTCGTCCAATACCGTGTTTTTTACCCTGTCGGTATTTAATCCCATATCTTCGATTAGCTTTGGAACCACTCCTTCCGGGTCGTCAAGTAAACCGTATAATAGATGAAGAGGGGTCATTTCCGAATGATTGAATTTCGAAAGAGAAGACTGAGCTATAGAAAGAGCTTCTTTTGCCTTCTCCGTAAATTTATCTTCTCTCATTAATCCTCCGGATTTTATTTGTTACTTATAATTTCAAAGCTGCTCGAGATAGAAACACTTTTATCAAGCATTGCATGTACGGAGCAATATTTTTCGGTCGATAACTCGATTGCTTTTTTTATTTTTGATTCATCGGGGTTTTTTCCGTAAACAATATATTTAATTTCAATATTTTTAAAAGTTTTCGGATGTTCATTGCGTCTTTCTCCTGTTATTTTAACCATTATGTTACTGTAATCCACTCTCATTTTATCTATGAGAGAAATAACATCCATCAAAGTACAACTTCCCAAAGAAAGAAGCAGAAGTGGCATCGGACTGGGCGCGGAGTCGTGTCCTCCGAGTTCTTTTTTCGTATCTATTATAATTTCGTGTCCGGAATCATCTTTTCCTATTAATTTTAATCCGTCTACTTTCTTTATTTCGACTTCCATAATCCTATGAATTATACAGTTAATGACGTTCTATGTCAACTGTTGTCTTTTTTTTGTTATTATTATAAATAAATGTCCTATCACTCTCTCAAAATGTGACATTTATTTATGAAATTAAAATAGGACATTTATTTATAATAATAACAATGAAAAAAATACCCTTGACAAATCTTTGTAAAATCATTAGAATATACATGTAATGAAAAAGTGGACGTTGCTCTTTATTGCAAATAAAGGGAATCTGAAGGGATTACCTTTAAGTGAGAGGACAGTTTTTTATACAATTGTACTGTTAAGCGCGTTTCTTGGAGCTTTTGTTTATGTTACAATTGAAGGTACCAGAAAAAAAGCTTTATTGGAAGAATACAGCAAATTAGAGTTAAAAAGACAGGAATATTTTCAAAAACTAGTTAAAATCAAAGAGGATGTTTCGGTTCTTCAGGAGAATTTATTTAAGGTGGGTGAGAACAACGAGGTATTGTCACTTGCCGGTAAATTAGAGCCGGTAAATAAGTCAATTAAGCGGATGGGTGTGGGTGGTTTTCCTAAAAGCGAAGAGTTTTATTCTCCGGAACTGGATTCCAGCGTAGAAGGTCTGGAGAAACAGATTGAAAGAATCAGTAATCTTGTAGACCTCGAAAAGCAATCTTTCCAAAAAGCCGGAGGTAAATTAGGACAATTAGAGGACAGGCTTTCGCATATTCCGTCCTTGTGGCCTACGCAGGGGAGGATCGGAAGTGGTTTTGGTTGGCGGAAGCATCATCCGATTACAGGAAAGCGAGAATTTCACTATGGGGTCGATATATCGAACAGACCGTTTACTCCTATTTACGCTTCAGCTGACGGTACGGTAACTTCTGCTGGAGCGTGGGGCGGGTACGGAAACTGCATAATTATTGACCATGGTTATGGTTTCTCGACCAGATATGCTCATCTTTCCCGGATCTATGTTCATAAATGGCAGGAGGTTAAGAGAGGAGAAAGAATTGGTGCCATGGGTTCTACAGGTTTTGCTACCGGAACACATTTACATTACGAGGTTAGGGTTCTGGGACGTGCCGTAAATCCGGTTAATTATCTCGATACTTTTCCCTATACTTATTAATTCTTTTACGTGATAAAAACTCACTCTTTAAATTTAAAAAGAGACGGAAATATCGTTATTCAAGATATAGATTTTTCCTGGGATAAGGGCGAAAATATTGTGATTGTTGGCCCGAACGGTGCCGGTAAAAGCACTCTGGCTTTAGGGCTTTCCGGTATAATACCACCGGATTCCGGGAGTATCGTTATAGACTCAAAAGATATTTTAGACTATGATTTAAAATCTCTGAGGGAAAAAACGGGTATTGTCTTTCAAGACCCGGAAATGCAATTTGTCACTACCGATGTCTGGAGAGAAATAGGCTTTGGTTTAACCAATATCAGAGCGGACAGAACGGAAATAAAAGAAAGGGTCGACGCTGTTATCAGGGATTTCAACCTTGGTGATATTTTAGATAGAGACCCTTCCGCTCTCTCAGCCGGGGAGAAACAAATGGTTGCTATTGCGAGTATTTATGCGATGGAGCCCGAATATTTGATATTCGATGAGGTGACTTCTTTTCTTGATAGGAAATCAAGAGAAAGGGTGTACGGTCTATGGAAGAGTATCAATTCTTCTCTTTTGATAATTACCCAAAACTTTGAGGAGATAAATTTCGGAGAAAGGGTCATACTTCTGGAGGATGGTAAAATAAGTTTCGAGGCTAAAACCGGTGACTTGGAAGGGAGTTCTCATTTTTCATATAATTCCGATTTTTTTAATTTATTGAAGCAGAATAAAGAAAGAATCCCTCAATATGATCGAATTTTGGAGCTGCTTAAATGATTGTGTTAAAGGATATTTGTTTTAGCTATGAGGATAAGGAAGTTGTTAAAAATTGTTCTATGTCTTTTGACATGAATGAATTCCACCTTCTTGTCGGACCAAATGGAGCAGGGAAAACGACTCTTGCAATGTTGTTAAAAGGTCTTCTTAAACCGAGTAGGGGAAGAGTCGTTTCGCCGAGGGGAGAAATCGGCGATTTAAGAAAGGAAATGGGATTCCTGTTTCAGTTCCCCGAAGACCTTTTTTTTAATGATACCGTTTTCAAGGAAATAACATACGGTGCCAGGAAACGCGAATTGGAAAACATTGAAGAAAAAATCAACGGTATCATAGACCTTCTTAGCCTGGATAGAAAAATACTGGATTCTTCGCCGTTTAATCTTTCTTACGGGGAAAAAAGATTGGTTGCTCTTGCCTCCATACTTATCTGGGAACCTTCTTATTTGATACTTGACGAGCCTTTTTCCGGTATCGACTGGCAATTTAGAAGTAGAATTGCGGAAGTTATCAAGAGCTTAAAAGAAAAAGTCGGGATAATGATTATTTCTCAGGAACTCGATAATTTTATTTCTTTCGTGGATAGAGTCAGTTTGATTCTGGAGGGTAAAGCGGTTTTCTCCTTACCGCCCGCAGAAGTGAATTGGGATGAGGTGTATGCGGCGGGGTGTGATATACCTTCTGCCGTAAGGCTGGCGAAAAAATTAAGAGATAGTGGAATAGAATTGGATTCTGGTGCGTCTCCTTACACTATCCCAGGTCTTGTTGATGCTCTTAAGAGATAAGTGAACAGCTATTAAGTTGTTGTTTGTTTGTTAGAAAATATTTCATTTGGTTTCGTTTTACATGGAAATTAAATATCAAAAATTAAAAATCAAAATGACAAATAAAAATGCAAAATTAACTCTTTCTTACAACAAAATATTTAACCGAAAAAATGGTTTTTCTATTGCCCCCAACACCTCTTTTTTTTCAACAACAAATAGCACAAATTACACAAATAAATTAAGAATAATATTTTTTATTGATGTAAAAAACAAAGTCTTTTTTAATATTCGTGTTATTTGTGTGATTCGTTGTTTCTCTTTTTTCATTCGTTTTTGAACTTTGATTTGTAGTTTTGCATTTTGCTATTTGATTTTTACATTTTAGCGGCTTTGGGTTCTTTAGATTTTATTATGAATTAAGCTTTCTGGTAAAAAAACCTTGTGGTTTCTTGTTACGTTTCGGTTTTGGAGTAGATACCGCTTACTATACCCATTCCAATCCAGAATAACATACCGAGTCCGACAACATAAATGGTATTGTCAACCAGATTGTGAATAGTTATTCCTATAAGGGACGCGAATAACCCCTCTGACACCCATTTTTCGTGCTTATTGTTCTTCAAATTTTTAGTCAAACGGTAACAAATATCCCTGCTCCATTTAATGGCAGTTCCGAATACCGAAACAAGAGCCGCAAGTCCAAAGATTCCTGCTTCTACAAGGAAATTTATATACATATTATGGACGTAACGGGGACCTCTGCTATGTCCTTGAGGACAATAATTTTCGAATAAGAGGTAGAAATTATGTATACCTACTCCGGTAAATATGGAATTTTTTTTCCACATTTCGATTCCCACCTTCAAACCTCTAATTCTGCTCATATTAGCACCCTCCTGAAAAGTATCAAGGAGTCTGGTTCTAAAATAGGGGGCCAAAAATACTATTGCTGTTATTATGAACGGCAGTGTAAAAGCTATAAGTCTTTTCTTTTTAGTGAATAATAATATCGAGAGTGAAAAGATAAATGCAACGATTGGTCCTCTGGAATATGTCAAAAAGAAAGCTATTGTGCCGAGGATTACAGAAACCCACAAAAATTTATTTGATTTTTCTTCAATAGAAAAAGAAATCAAGATGGGCAAACTAAAGAGAAGAAAAGAAGATAAGATTAAAGCATTATAACAAATTGATGCAATCCTTATATTATCGGGATCACGAGCTACTATAGGTATACCCTTGTAGACCAAAGAGTAATCTGTTATATATTGTATTATTCCTATGGTGGATACGAGTGTAACTAACACCGCTAATGTTTTGATGAATTTTTCGAGGTGTTTCTTTTCGTTGATGAGTTCTTTTGCGAGGAAATAAGCGAGAATATATGAAAGGAATGCGGAACCTGCATAGAAACTGTGTCTTTTGTGAACTGCGAATATCGATGAAAGAAGCATCGTTCCCATAAGAATAATTTGCAGTTTGTCTAATAGATTAAGCTTTAGCTCAGGCTTTGAGAAAGTGAATAGTATGAGGGAAATTAATATTAAAGGTATTGCAACATATGCGGAAATAGGCGTAAAAAAAAGGGCGCCCAAAAGGAGGTATAGAGCTTTATCCTGGTATTTCTTTTTATCCATGGGTTATATGTATAACTTTTTATGTGAGAAAATCAAGGTTTTGATTCGTAAATTTACCACAAATACACAGAGACTCTGATACGGCAAAGCCGCTAAAATGTAAAAATCAAATATCAAAGTGTAAAATTACATATCAAAATTCAAAAATAAAACAAAAAAGAGAAACAACGAATCACACGAATAACACAAATAAAGATGAAAAGACTCTAATTTTTATAAAGAAATTTATTGTTAAATCATTTGTGAGATTTGTGCTATTTGTTGTTAAAAAATGGGGTGTCGGGAGTAACAGAAGAAATCTCT
>CAZGBM010000006.1:7459-46028 GCA_964523975.1 uncultured bacterium
CTCTGTGTTTTATATTAGTAAAAATTTTGCATTTTAATTTGTAATTTTGCTTTTTTAATTTTAATATTTTATTTATTGTTTTACTAATATCTCCCCTGTACTTTTTTCTTCGCTTTCATATGTTCTTTGTATGTTTCGCTGAATATATGGTCTCTTCTGCCTGTGGCTACGTAATATAAGTAATCGGTTTTTGCAGGATGAAGAGCAGAGACTATCGATTGATACCCCGGACTGGCAATCGGACCGGGCGGGAGTCCGGTATTTCTATAAGTGTTGTAAGGAGATTTTATTCTAAGATCTTTATAAAGTACCCGGCTTTTGTGTTGACCTAAAGCGTAAATGATAGTAGCATCTATTTGGAGAGGCATATTGTTTTTTAACCTGTTGTAAATCACCGAGGCAATTATAGGTTTTTCCCTGTCTGTCATTGCTTCTCTTTCTATCATTGAAGCTATAATTATTATTTCGTGGGAATTGAAGGTCATGGATTTAATCTCGAATTTTTCCGACGGTTTTAAGACGGTTTGGATACTGGAAACCATTTTTTTTATAATGTTTTCGGCTTTTTCTCCTTTGTAGAAGATATACGTGTTCGGGAACAGATATCCTTCAAGGGTCGGCGCTTTTATACCGAGTTTTTCGATAAAGTTCGTATCTCTGGTAAGAGAATCCAGTCTGGCGATATTGATATCCGTGTCTTTGTGTCTGCGGAACGCGTTTAAGGTTTCGTTTATCTTTAAACCTTCAGGAATTACGATTTTTACCGTCAATCTTTTTCCTTGAAGTAGACTTTTCAACACCTCGCGTGGATTTTCATATACTTTGAATTTGTACCAGCCGTAAGATAGAGAACGGGATTTGTCTTTCCATATAACCAGTAGCTTGAACCCCAACCTGTCCTGAATGACCTTTTCTTCTTTCAATTTTTTCGAAATGATATCGAGATTGTCACCTTCATCGATTTTCAGCACAATATTTTTGTACTTAGGAGAGATGGCTACAGGACGCAAGATTATAGCAATAGCTATAATTATTAGTATGGCTTTAATTCTCATCAAGGAAGTCCTTAAGTATTATGGAAGCGGAAATTTTATCTATAAGTTTTTTGTCTTTTGTTTTTCCTAATTGTGAGGCAATTTCACTTGCTTCTTTTGTGGTAAAACGTTCATCCTGGAGTTGTACAGGTATATTTAATTCTTTTTCTATTTTTCCTTTGATTTCCTGGACAAATTTTGCTCTCTGGCCTATTTTTCCTTGCGTTGTTAAAGGGAAACCGAGTACCATTCCTTCAAAACCATACTCTTTATTTAATTCTTTGAGCTCCTCTATTAAGTGTTTGGTTTTGACGGTTTTTTTCGGCTTGGCTATGCCAAGACTATCGCTTATGGCTATGCCCGTCCATTTTATTCCTATATCGAGACCAATCCAGTATTTCATATTCCATTATAATAATTTTGATTTTATTTTCAAGTTGATTCAATTAATTAACTACGAGATTATCACAAGATTTTTATTTGTTTAAAACACCACCCTCATCCCATTTTTACATGTAGGACATGTAGGATTTGTAGTTTTTGTTTTTTTTGTCTTCGTTTCTACATGGGCTACATGTACTACATGTGCAATCATTTTTTTCTGCCGTCAGCCGTCTGCGGTCAGCTGTTAGCTTTCAAAACGGGGGGCTTGACAAAAAGGTATGTTTTTGTTAATCTTAAAAAAGTTAGTTGATTGAAAGATATTGTAAATTCATAAATATCTCTACAGATAGAGAATTTTAAGGAGGCAAAGTGTCTGTTAAGATAAGATTGAGATTCGTGGGCAAGAGAAAACAGCGTAGTTATAGAATTGTCGCAATTGAGTCGAGAAATCCCAGAGATGGGAAATATCTGGAGCAGTTAGGATGGTATAATCCACATTCGAAAGAGTTTAAGATAGACGAAGAGGGGATAAAAAGATGGCAGGACAAGGGTGCGATTTTGACTAATGCGGTCAAAGTATTGTTGAAAAGATCGAGTGCAGGTAAAACAGAGGAGGTAAGCGATGTTGAAGGAGCTAATAACGTACATAGCGAAGTCTCTGGTGGATCAGCCTGAGAAAGTAGAGGTGGAGGAAATAGCAGGCGAGAGAACTGTGATGTATGAGCTTAAAGTGAGTAAAAAAGACATCGGTAAAATTATAGGCAAAGGCGGAAAAACGGCTAAAGCGATAAGGACGATTGTTACGGCAGCTTCAATGAAAATCGGAAAGAGGGCAGTTCTCGAGATTTTAGAACCTTCGGAACCTTCGGAACCTTCGTAACCTTCGTAATCATTTTTTCTCCCTGCGCGACTACCAGGATGAAAATTAATATATTTAGTATTTTCCCTTCTTTTTTCGATTCTTTTATGGAGACAAGTATAATAGGAAGGGCGAAAGAAAAGGGAATAGTTAGTTTTAACATAATTAATATAAGAGATTTCTCATCTGATTCGTATGGTACGGTAGACGACACTCCATACGGCGGGGGACCGGGCATGATTATGAAAGTAGAACCGATTGTTAGAGCATTAGAAAGTATTAAAGAAAGAGGTAAGACTTATCTGCTTTCTCCGCGGGGTAAGAAATTCAATCAGAGGATGGCGAGGAAGTTGTCGGGGGAAGAAATTTTGAGTTTGCTTTGCGGTCGATATAAAGGTGTTGATGAAAGAGTGGGAGATTTCGTTGACGGAGAGATATCAATCGGAGATTATGTTTTAAGCGGGGGAGAGGTTGCGGCTATGGTTATTGTTGAGGCTGTTGTAAGACTTCTTCCGAGTGCGGTTGGAGATGTTAATTCGGTGAATACCGATTCTTTTGAAAGAGGGCTTTTAGATTCGCCGAGTTATACAAGACCCAGGGATTTTAGAGGAAAGGAAGTTCCGGAAGTTCTGCTTTCCGGAGATCACGGAAAAATTGAACTCTGGAGAGAGGAAGAGGCAATTAAATTGACAAAAAAATATAGAAAAGACATTATGGATAATTAACATCATGTCGAAAGGAGATTAAAGTGGATGAACTAAAAATAATAGAAGGAGAACATTTGACGGGGAAGAAACTTGATTTTACTCCGGGTGACCTGGTACGGGTCAACACGTCGGTGAAAAGGGGAGAAAGAGAAAGAGTGCAGCATTTCGAAGGAACGGTGATAAAAATAAGAGGTTCAGGAACCGGTAAAACTTTTACTGTGAGAAAAGTTACTCAGGGTGTTGGAGTCGAGAAGATTTTTCCCTTTAATTCGCCGATTATAAAATCAATAGAACTTGTTAAGAAGGGTAAGGTGAGGAGAGCTAAGCTTTACTATCTGAGAGAGAAGGAAGGGAAGGCGGCAAAGATAAAAGAGCAGAAATGACCCGTAGCGATGAGAGTTGGATTCCTCCCGAAGCTACCCTAATTTGTGGGATAGATGAGGTGGGGAGAGGCTCTCTCGCAGGGCCGGTCGCCTCGGCTGCTGTTGTGTTTAGAAGGGGTGTTTATATACCCGGAATTGATGATTCTAAAAAACTTTCTCCTTCCAGAAGACTTGAACTATTCCCTGAAATTTTAAAATATTCGGTATCAGCGGGTATCGGATATGTGGATTCTTTTTTGATAGATAGCTGGGGTATAGATTATGCAGTTGTTCTTTCAATGTACAGGGCTATAACTTCTCTTTCTATAATGCCCGACTGGATTCTTGTGGATGGTTTTCCCATACCTGAGTTGCCTATTTCACAAACTGCAATTAAAGGCGGTGATGGTTTATCGCATGCTATAGGTGCGGCATCTATCCTGGCTAAGGTTTTGAGAGATAGAGTGATGGAGTTTTTTGATATTGTATTTCCCGGATATGGTTTTGCCGAACATAAAGGGTATGGTACTGCCGAGCATATAAGAAAAATAAAAGAGTATGGTCCTACCAGTATACACAGAAAGAGTTTTTCACCAATAAAAGAGTTGATAAATGAGCTTCCGGGATAAAGGAGAACAGATAGCTGCTATTTTTCTTAAGAAAAAAGGATACAGGATCCTTGCAAGTAATTTTAATGGGAAAGGATTCGAAATAGACCTGGTTGCAAGAAAAGGAGACACGATAGCTTTTGTAGAAGTAAAAAGAAGGAAATCCGATGATTTTATGAGTCCACTCTGCAGTATAGGTAAAAAAAGACAGGAACATATCATAAAAGGAGCGAAATTCTTTTTACAGTCAAATGACCTCTGCGGTAGATATGATGCGCGTTTTGATGTCGTGACTATAATCGGAAAGGAAGAAAATATTGAACATTATGAGGATGCGTTTAGGGTTGGTGATTGATGAATTGGTAGATTAGTAAAAAAATTTTAGCTCAATTTGTATAGTCCTATCCGATTATAAATAAAATATCAAAATGTAAAAAGCAAAATGACAGATTAAAATGTAAAAACCGAAAAGAATAGCACGCAGATAAACGCAGATTTTTTTATATGAATTACCCAACCCCACCCCAGATTAATTGGCCACAGATGGACACGGATTACCCACCTACCCATCCCAAATCTTATTTTTTTTAAAACAATAAAATACTTTTTTATATCTGTGTTCATCCGTGTTAATCCGTGGCTAATTATATCTTTAAATTTTAATCTGTAATTTTGCATTTTGATATTTGATTTTTACATTTCAGTGGCTGCTGTACTATGTTATTTGTATGAATCGTTGTTGCTTTTAATTGTTTGGAGTTGATTTTAATACAAAAAGTGTACTTGACAAAAAATAAGCTAAATGTACTTTGTTGCTGGTAAAATGAGAAATTTTGAATTGCGTGTATATAATCCTTTTGTAAAAAAGCTTATTCTTTTGTTTTTTTGTTTCCTTGTGTTTTTAATTGGGGATTGTGCTAAAATAGCTCCGCCGGTTCCTTTAAGAGGAGATTATCCGGGTTCGCAGGCAGAAGCAATCCCTTTATTCTTAATTTCCGGAACTGTTATATCGAACCGTGATTCTGTTGGGGTACAGAAATATGATGAATCAAGCTGGGTTGGTTTGCAATTTAAGGGTGAAATCGATACGACTTCTGTCGGCGTAAAGGTTATTGACAAAAACGGCAACAGGATACCTTTTGTTAGCGAGTGGAGTGTTTCTAAAGACAAAACCGCTCTTGTTTTGAAACCCAGCGAAAGATTAAATTATAATACGTGTTACATACTAAAAGTTTCCGGAACGGAGATACGCAAATTGAACGGAGAATACGTTGATTTTGACGAAGATGGAATAACTGGAGAAGTAATTGATGATGATTTTGTTTTCCCATTTGTTACGGTAAAAGCGGATGATTCTAAGGGTGATTGGTCCGGTATTCAGGAAGACAATATTCCGCCTTTTGTGGTTCCGATGGTGTTTTTTCTTACAGGAGAGAAGACGACCCCTTATGTCTGGACCGATGTTAATATAGCTTTATATATTTATGACTATACATGGGAGCTTGCCGATACTTCAATAGTTATCAGGGCTGTAAATAGTAATACCGTAAAAAAAGATAAGTTCGTAATCATCGAAGAAAACAGCAGAGAGAAAGTATCTCTTAAAAGTGTAACCTATTGTAATAATCCTGACTCTGCTGATTTTGGAAGGGTTGTTGTTGCTCCTTCAGGTAAGCTTAAACCGGAGAGCTGGTATATTTTGAGGGTTTTTGGTGGTATTTCGGATATATATGGCAACAAGCTTGGCAGAGATAATTCTGTCGTTTTCGAGAAAAAATTCAGAACCTTTTTCTGTAACCATGATAGTACTGAATGTGTTAAAGATACGACTGCACCAGTGGTTTTGAGCTGGAAAAATCTTGGTTCTTCTTTTGAGATTGAATTTTCCGAAATGATTGATGCCCGGAGTGTAACCGGCAGCTCGGTTTATCTTTCGGAAGCTAAGGGTGATTTGTCCACAAGAAATGAATGCGGTCGGACTTTTGTTCGGTATACCACTTTAAAAAGAATTAGTATTTCCGGTCATACGGGTTTTGTTACGGAAGAAGTTAGAGACCTGTCCGGTAACAAAATAAAGAAGGTTGTAAGTAACTATTTTGAAAAAGAAATTGATTGAGTCCGCGATAAAAACAAAAGAGAAAGCGTACGCTCCTTATTCGAATTTTAAGGTTGGTGCAGCCTTACTCGCTTCGGGCAAGATATTTACCGGGTGTAATATAGAAAATGCTTCTTATTCTTTGACCATTTGCGCCGAGAGAGTAGCCGCAGTAAATGCTGCTGCAGCGGGCTGCAGGAAATTCGAAAAAATAGCAGTTGCTGTTGACGGAACCGATTTTACAGTTCCCTGCGGAGCGTGCTTGCAGTTTTTGAGTGAATTTACGGAAGATATGGAAATTATTCTCGTTAACGGCGAGGGAGATTCGAAGATTACGACGCTAAAAAAACTTTTCCCTTCGCCGTTTTCGCTCTGAAATTTATATTTGAATCTTTAATTCTGAGGTTAGAACGATTGGATTTCCAAGAGCTTGTTTTTATGTCTAATTAATATCTATTATGCCGATTTCTTCTCTCAGAAATTTTATCTTTTTCTTTGCTGTTTCCTGTGTTTTACTTGCTCCCATTTTTAGGATATCTTCGATTTCGTTTTTATTGTTCATAAAATATTCGTATTTCTTTCTCACTTATATATAGTATTTGTGTTTTATGTCAAGAGACTTATAAAAGTGTTCTATGCCCCGGTGCCTTGCCCGCCCGGGTTCAATCAGGGAGCTTTAACCCTTCCAGACTGCAATGATGGCAATTCGTCGCCGGAATGCCCGCCCGGCTAGCGGCAGATACGCCAGAGCCGATTCGATTTTGCGAATGACAGGAATATGAGAAGGCCGCCAACGGTAGCTCTGAATATCCCAGTGTCTGCGCGTCAAGAATTCCTGAAGTTCGTCAGCGGTTTTCACGTTGATGTGTCCTGGCGAGTTTTTGAGCAAGATACCCCTGTGTTTGAGAATCTCAAAGATGTGGCTGCGGTCCGGAGTATAGATGTACAGCGTTGCGTGTGGCAGTTGCGTGCCTATATTCTGCAGGATTTCGCCGAGGACATCATCCGGAACGTGTTCCGTGAAGTCCGGCATGAGGACTTTGGATATCCGCCGCTCGAAGTGCATTCTCCGTAAGTCATCCTTCACGAACTCTACACGCGACTTTAGCTCGGGGAAGTGCTGGTCGCGCATGGCGCATGACACGGTGATGGCCTCGTCCTGAAAATCGACACCGATGACTTGGCACCCGCTATGGTGCGCCAGATCCACTGCCGTTTTTCCGCTGGAGGATCCGCATTCCAGAACGGTGTCTTTATCGGTCAAAGCCATCCATTGCCGAATGAATCTGGCCTTGTCGACCACGTGGCTCGTCCCTCGCAAGTAGCTCTGGAACGCGCCGCGGTGATCGTTGTGTTCCATGGCTTGCAATTCTTGGTCGGTATAGCTTCTCTGCATCTTGCGGGGTCTCGTTTTCATTGATCTTTTAGCTTAGCCCCTTCTGTGTGAGCTTATCAAGGTGAACTTTTATAGCTTTTGTACTTTCGAATCCGAGATTACGGATAAATTCCCTTATACTTGGAGCAAAACCTTTCTCTTTAATGAACTCATTTAGAAACTCAACTATTTTTTCTTTAGTTTTCACCTAGACCTCCAGGTGAGCATATATTTGCTTAAAAATATACTAATTGTTTTCTGTTTGTCAAGTGGATTTATGCCATGAATGGGCGAGTTCATGCACATGGTGGTACAGTCAGGAAGTTAAATATTATGAGTGATAAGACCGTAAAAGAGTTGGAAGACATAATTAAAGGGTTGACAGAATAACAATTTTACTTAATTTCTTGGCATCCATAAAATAAAAACAGAGGAAAAAAAGGAAAAATTTATGCCGAGCGGCAGAAAAAGAAAATTAAAAAAAATAAAAAAGCATAAAAGAAAAAAGAAAAGAAGAGCAGACAGGCACAAAAAGAAACTTAGGTAAATACCGGCAGGGTTTTTAGAGGCGTTTTTTATTTCTTTTAAGCCATCCCTCAAATAATAGGACGCGAAAGTATTCACGGGTTTTTTGTCATATGACGATAAGGATTTATTCTTACGAAGGTTATTTTGGCAATTAGGTTATTATAAAATCTGGGTGGTTCTTTAATACTAACATTGTTGATAAATGGCTATGAAGATACAATATGCATCTTTCTTTACGGATGTGAGATGATAAAGATTTTTAAACAAGTAAAAAGAAAAATAACGGTAGAATAATGATAATCCTAATAATTTTAGGGGTCTTCCTGGGAGGCGGAATTGGAGGTTTCCAGGGGCAGAACGATGCCTTGACTTTTTCTCTGGATTTCGGAAAAAATTTTAAATCCGGTTTGGACACCGGCATCAAATTCACGATGTCGCTGACCGGAAACGCTCCCCCGTATATAGACATTCCTTTTTACAATTGGGGTGATCCGGGAGACTACCCTCGGGAATATTTCGCCGAATATAGAGAAAGAAACGAAGTGGGAGTTCAATTCGTAGGAAGGAAGCATTTTAAGAATTTCATACTGATAGGATTAACAGGCTTTTCGATGCAAGAATATATAACACTTCCCATACAGGATAGTTTGCAAGTCTTTCCTCTCTACCCTGTCGGAGAACGGGATAAATATTTCCTTATTTTTGGAGGCGGAATAGGATTCACAATCACAAAATTAGATTTGTGCTTGGCTTATTCCAATAGATTCGGAGCGTTTTTTTATGTTACCCGTACGTTTCGGAAGGCAAACTAAAGAAAAAACCAGAAAACAGCAAAATCGAGACAAAAATTGAAAACTGATAATTTAAATAATAAAGATATTGCGAAATTTTAACTTATTGTTATATTATAGTTATAGTGAAAAAAGCAAAATTGAGGTTGAAAAAAAATAAAAGAAGGGAAAAACTTTGAAACAGACGGAAAAGATAGGTAAGAAATTAAGAAAATTTCGAAAAAATAAGGGCTGGACTCTTAAAATTATGGGTGGGAAACTTGGGCTGCACTGGACCACAATCCAGGCTTGGGAAAAAGGCAAATATAGTATTCCATCCACTAAAGTCGACAGGGTTTGCAAAGTTCTCGGAATATTTCCAAGTCTTTTGTTCGAAGAAAAACCGGACAAAATATTCTATCCTTATATAGAAGGCATTTTACCTGATTTGGCAGTTCTTGCTCCTGAAAATATTAGCAAAAATATAAACATAAAAGAAATCCTGCCGACCGGTGCCGATTATGCTCTTATAAGGGTTGAAAGCGATAGCATGAAAAATTCGGGTATATTAAAAGGTGACTGGGTTGTAGTTGACACTTCTATTGCCGATTTCCACATAAAAAACATTTATGCTGTAGCAATCTTTCATGATAGAGAAAACAAAGGGGAGTTAAGCCTCAAGAAAATAGAAAAGGTGGGAAGTACCATTATATTGATACCCTCAAATGTCGAATACGATATTCAGGTCTACCATAAATCAGAAGTTGAAGTGGTGGGGAAAGTTATTAGGGTTTTAAGAATTTTATAAGAATCTAATTTTTTCGCTGTATATCTCCTCATTGATCTCTTCTCAAATTGTCGCTTTGCTCCCTGGTTGTAAAAGTAAATCAACATTCTTAATATCGTTACGGCTACTAAATATCCTGAACATCCAACGCCATCTACAGATTGGGCTTTCCTATGAATTTATAGCTTACCAACTCTTGTAAAATACTCTATATTTAATTATAATTTAAAAAATTTTTCGAATAAAAGACAAATAAAGGATTATTATTTATGGAAGACGTGCTTTTGATAGAGAAATGTAAAAATGGCGATATGGAAGCTTATGAATTGCTGGTCAAAAAATATATGAAGAAAGCTTATAATGTTGCGCTTTTTTATACAAAAAATCCGACTGACGCATGGGATATTTCTCAACAGGGATTTGTGAACGCCTGGAAGGGAATGAAAAGATTCGACACCAGGAGTCCTTTCTTTCCATGGTTGTACGCTATAATCAAAAATGAGGCTTTAAGCCGATACAAGAGAGAAAAGAAAGAAGAAGAAAAAAGAGAAGAAGGGTTGCCTCTTAAAACCATAATTTCTCCGGAAGAGTATTTGGAAAAGGAAGAAAGAATAAGAACATTAAAAGAATCTCTTTCAAAGTTGGATAAAGAAAAAAAGGAAATTATATATCTTCGTCATTATGCTGATATGAGCTATAAAGAAATATCGGAAGTTTTGGGCCTACCTGAAGGAACAATAATGTCCAGACTTTACTATGCAAGAAAAGCATTATTTAAGGAGTACAAAAAGAATGAGCAGGGAAGAAGAACTTAAAAGTAAATATTTTGACAAAAATTTATCCGAAGAAGAAAAGAAAGAACTTAAAGAATTGGCTTCGAAGGATAAAAAAACGTGGGACGAATTAAAAGAGATGGATAACTTAAAGGAGGTGATTGATATGCTCGAACCGGTTAACCCCGACAGAGAGTGGGAAGAGTACTGGAGTTCACTTTACAATAAATTGGAGAGGGGTATCGGGTGGATTATATTTTCAATCGGAGCCATCCTGACCCTTACTTTTTTGGGATTCCAGTTTATAAAAAACTTAATTCGCGATTCCCAAATAGCTCTTTACGCCAAATGCGGCTTCATAGCATTGTTAATTGGGTTTATAATTCTTTTTGTGTCGGTTGCAAGAGAAAGACTAACTCTAATGAAATCCGATAAATATTCTAAGGAGGTTAAAAGATGATAATATCTACTATCGAACATATCCCCGGAAGAGAGATAAAAGAAGTTCTTGGTCTTGTGAGAGGAAATACAATTCGTGCCAGACACCTGGGAAAAGATATTATGGCTTTGCTTAAAAATATCGTTGGCGGAGAAATTACCGACTATACAAAATTGCTTTCCGAATCGAGAGAACAGGCTATAGACAGGATGATAGAAAACGCAACGGCTCTTGGAGCCGATGCCATAATCGGGGTTCGTTTTACAACTTCCTCCGTTATGCAAGCAGCCGCCGAACTCCTTGCCTACGGGACCGCAGTGAGACTAAGAGACAAAGGGGAATAAAAAGAAACCGGAAGCCGTAATCCCACCACTACACCTGATGATTGGATGCAGATACTTTTACCTGTAAAACAGTAAAATAGTTTTTCCTATTTACCAATTTTTCAATTTTTCTATGTTAGGTCCGTGTTAATCCGGCTAATTTAGAGGTAGGGGGGAGGTGTTTCAAACAAACAAAATAAAGGGGGGTGGTGAGGCTCTGTGTTCTCTGCCTGCCCCGTAGGGAAGAATGACCGTATTGGGGTGTCTCTGCGGTAAAGTAAATTTTTGAATTTTGATTTGTAATTTTACATTTTGATATTTGATTTTTGCATTTTAGCGGCTTTGCCGCACTATGTTCTCTGTGGTAAAAATTTTTGAGGAAAGTGTGGAATTTGAGTTTATTCTCTTGACTATTTCTGCAATCATTTTTATTTTGTCTTAGAAAAGAGATATTAGCTGATGCATAAGAAAACCGATAAGGAACTTTACGATATAGCTGCTATGGAAGGATACAAATATGAAGGCAATTGGGGAATTGTAGTCTTTGTTTTGGGAGTGATTTTATTATGGGGTGGATATTGGCTTTGTGGTTTCCTTCCGCAAAAACTGAATCCTTTTACAATAAAAAAACTGTTTTCGTATATTGGTATTCTTACCGGAGCAGGCGCCCTCTCTGTCGGATATTTTTCTTACCCCAGAATTCACAATCTGAAAGTTTTTCTTGCGGGGCATCTCACTGGTTTATCCGCTCTGGCTTTTTCTCTTTTTAGTAATCCAGGCATTTTTTCGTTGCCGGCATCTCCCAGCTTTATCCCGGGAATTTATCTATTTATGCTTATTGGAATTCTTACAAGCACATTGCTACCAACTTTTTTAAAGTACAGATGGACAAAGCGAATTACCATAGCCGTACTCCTTCTTGGAATATTTGCTTTTTACTTTTTCTGGAAAGCTCCATCTAAAATTTTATCTCTGGAAGCTCTCCGCAAAAACGAACTCAATTTATGGCTAACGCTAACACCCGGAGTATTGACATTTCTGACTTTATTTTTCTCCGTATTCATTTTAAAACGTCAATTCTTTTTGGGAGGAGTGTTGGGTGGTATGGCGTTATTTTTTGGAGGAGGCTGGTACCTCGGTAACGCAAGAGTCAATACTTCTATTTTTGACTCTTACGTCTTTGCCGCGGCTCCGCTTTTTCTCGTAATCGGAGTCTTCGTACACTGGCTGGCAAGGATGGAACATAGGGCTTCCTACGACCCTTTGCTAAGGATTTATAACCGCAGTCACTGCGAGCGTATTCTCGAAGAACAAACAAAGGTCGACACCGATCCGCCTTTCGGAGTCGCCATCGTGGATATCGACCGATTCAAAAACATCAACGATAAATATGGTCACCGCGCCGGAGACGAAGTATTGATACAGTTAGTCCGGATACTGACAAACGAGATAGTCCCCGATGGAATCATTTGCCGTTACGGCGGAGAAGAGTTTGTTGTTTTCTTCCCTCGGCAGAGTACCACAAAAGTCAAGATGATTATGGAAATAGCTCGCAAAGCAGTCCGCAAAGCCTCTATTCGTTTCGAAGAAAAAAGAATAAAGATTACCATATCTGTTGGGATTTCTCATCGCCAAAATTCCGCTCAGCCTTTACACAGGGTTTTCAGAGCAGCTGATAAAGCCTTATACAGAGCAAAGAAAGAAGGTCGAAATCAGGTTAGATTTTGCAAAACCGAATAAAAATTAGATTACAGAGGCGAACTCCACATTTTCTTATTTGTTGTCTTTTGTAAATTTTAATCCTATAAATTATTTATTAGTATCTCTTCTGAAGAAATATAATTACTTTTTTACCACGATCTCTTACGCCCCAAACTTATCCAATCTTTCCGCATGAGCGAGGAGAAGCGATGTCAGGTAAAGAGAAGGAATGCGACCTAAATTTCCCTTTGCGCATTCACTCTCCCCAAATCCCGATACTCCGCTTATTCGTGTCCACTTGGAAACAATTAAAAGCGGAACAGGATGCCAGGAATGTGATTTATATGTTGCGGGTGTAGAATGATCTCCGGTAACGGCAAGAACATCGGGAGCAAGTTTCATGATTTCCGGGATATAACGATCTGTCTCTTCGATTCTCTTGACCTTTTCATCGAAATTCCCATCTTCTCCGTAAGAATCCACCTTTTTAATATGAATATAAAAATAATCGTAATCCTTGTATGATTTTTTTAATACTGAAAATTCCTCTTCAACACAAGTCGGTGTTCTATCAACATCCATTCCTATCAATTGAGTTAAGCCTCTATACATAGGATAATCAGCAATCGATTTCGCTTTGACTTTATAAATTTCAGGGAATTGAGGCAAATCAGGATAGCCGGAAATTCCACGAAGAACAGCCGCATTAGGTTTCTCGTCTATGCTACGAAGAGCTTCAATTATTAGATCTGTAAGTTTATTAATTGTGTCCGCAGTCCTTTCCGCGGATTTCTTGTCCGATGTGGGAATGGATTTAAGTATTTTTTCTCCCACCTTCTGAGGGTCGGTATCAGTCACTTCATCACAGATATCTTTTCCTCTCAACCTAACCACAAAACGATGTTCCTTGCCGCTTGTAAAAGAAATTTCTACTCCCTCAATCGTTGAAATCTCTTTATTTAAATGTTTGACTATTCTTTTGTTAACTTCTGTATCTATTCTTCCCGCTCTTCTGTCTTTGACGACACCCTTCTCGATTATACAAAAATTGCCTCTTGCAGTCAGATCCCCCTTTTTTACTTCTACATCCACGCCCAGAGCTTCAAGTATACCTCTGCCTATTTGATATTTTACCGGATCGTATCCGAAAAGAGCAAGATGTGCGGGACCGCTCCCGGGAGTTATTCCGGGAAAAACAGGGTCGATTAAACCACACTCGTTTTTAGAGGCAAGGCGATCCAAATTTTCCGTTCTCGCAACCTCAAGAGCAGTTTTTCCTTTATAAGGTAAACCTCCAAGCCCATCCATAACAAGCAAAACAATTTTCTTATCGTTTTTCTTTACAAGATCCTTAAGAATCGAAATCGAATCGTACATTAAACCTCCCGAAAAAAAACAGCAATTTATCCCGAACCAAGATAATGGTCCTTCCATACAGGGTCTGTCAGCTCTTTCATCTCTTTATCATACCTGATCAAACCTTCGTTAAATCCCTTATCTTTTAAAGCAACGGCCGCATCTTCATCTGCAGGATTAACATTATGTTTTCTGGCAACTTCGAGAAATTTACCGTGATGATCTCTTATGAAACACGGCATAATCCAATTGTCATGCTCCTGTGGCGGTTTTTTATATCCATAATCAAACTGCCACTGCCTTATATCTTTGAAAAACCCTGAATGTATTATATCGTTCAAACTTCGCCCTTTCTTGAACGCCTCATTCACATTATCCACGGTATAAGGAACAAAAACACAGGGCATGACATTTCCGTTCCAGTCAATATAAAAATACCCCCCTGGTCTTGCTCCCGCAATACATCCATCAGAAGCAGTTGCGGTACTCCAGAAATCAGCCACAAAAGTATCTTCCTTCCGCAGCAGCTGCCATTCCCACTCATACAATCTTGCTCTCTGCTTTGGAGTTGGCATCAACTCAAGAGTAAATTTACGTCCTATTGGCATATACTGGAATATCCAGCCGTACATCGAACCCTTTTCCTTAAAGAAAAAATTCCTGAACTCATCGGAAGTTATCACATCAATATTGTGGCGAGTAACGGTTATTGATAAACCAAAGGGAACACCTGCCTTCTTTAGATTATCCATAGCTCCCAGTATCTTCTCAAATATTCCCTTTCCTCTTCTATCGTCTGTCTCTTTTTTCAAACCCTCAACAGATATGGCTGGAGTAACATTTCCTAATTTTGCCATTCGCTTTGCCATCTCTTCCGAAATTAAAATGCCGTTTGTGTACATAAGAAAGTAACAATCATCATATTTTTCATAAAGGTCAAGAATCGTATTGTTATCATCTTTGTAGAGAAGAGGTTCTCCTCCCGAAATAACAAAGAAATTCATTCCCCAGAGGTCTCTTGCCTGGTCAATGATCTTAGTTAGTACACTCCAGCTTAATTTCTCTTTAAATTCAGCGCCTGAAGCCGCATAGCATCCCTTACACCGCAAGTTACATCTCTTCGCCGGGCTTATAGTCATGAATACAGGGGGGCGCTCAGAATACTCTTTAATATAATCCAGCCTCTTGTAAAAACCTCCAAAAAAAACATTTCCCAGAAAAACACGTAGAAGCCCATCCATAGCTTCTCGCGATAAATTCCCTTTCTCTATAGTCCTCTCTATACTTCTAAAAATCGATCTTCCCATATAATACTTGTCTTCTTGAACTTTCGATGGTCTATTATCAGGATTTTCTTTTATTAAATCTTTATATATTCTCTTTTCCATACTCCGGATCAGCAGACGTCTTAACCCTTTTCTATTTATCGCAAAGTTGGTAGTCGATGAAATCGCTTTGAAGCTTGCTTTTTTTACTAAATTCATAGTTACCTCCCTGCAAAATAATTTATGCCATAAGAGGCACTAAAGATCTAACTCCAAACCAAAGTCTTCAATAAAACTCTTTAGCAAACTCTTGTTCACCTGGTAAAAAACCCATCTTTTATACTGTCTTTTCAAAACCAGCCCCGCTCCTTCAAGCCTCTTAAGATGATGAGAAACCGTAGGCTGGGAAAGCTTTAAAGATTCTACAATCTTCGTGACATTTTGCTCTCCTTGCTTAAGGAGTTTCAGTATTCTCAAGCGCGTCGTATCCGCCAACAAATACAGAATGTCATTTATTTCCATCTATCCTCCTTTATTACTAATTTTAATCCGACATATAGATGAATGTCTATATGTCCTGATTCTCAATATAACAATTTTCATCAATATGTCAAGGGACTGTTGCAAAGTTTTGATTTTTGCAAAATGCTATTAGTGATTCGTAAAGTTCCGGCTTATTGCTGGTTAGAAAAAGAATATATGGAAGAGAAATTCAAACGGGTAGTAGAAGTGACTTCGTAAACTAATAGGGATAGATGAGATATCAATTTGCAAAGGGTCATAGTTACAAAATAGCAGTAAGTGATTTAGTTGTGAAAAGATTGCAAAAATCAAAGACTTTTGGCACAGCCTCGTCGGAGAGCCGAAAGCACTAGTAAAGAAAAGCGCTTCCGCCGATAAATTCCCTTAGTATGGATGTTCTCGGTATCTCTTTTTCCCGAATGTTCAGGAAATGGTCCAAGAAATTTAAAAGTCGGAGAGCTTCGCAATAATAGGGAGAACTGGTCGAAACACATCTTAAAGGCGTTTCAAGGAAAACTTTCAATGCAGCGAGTTCGTAAACGAGTGATGAGTTAAACATTACATCGGCTCTTTCCTGATAAGGAAAAATAAATTGTTCTTCTCCGTCTTTTACGGACTCCCACTTTGTTAAAGTATATTCGGCATCATGCCCTCTGAATCTGGTATCTCTGAAAATCCTCCTTAGAAGCCTGACATCTCTGGTTGGAATCCTGTTTACTCTGTTGATGTTCAACTGGGTCAGAGGAGAAACATAAATCAGGAAGGTTTTTATGGATATCCCTTTAAACAGGTCGGGATTGAAGGAATGAAGCCCCTCGATAATTAGCATATTGTTCTTGCCGAATTTGATGGTTTCGTTACTGTACTCTTTTTTTCCGGTTTTGAAATTGAAACATTGTTTTTTTACTTTCTCTCCTTTTAGTAATTTGCCGATATGTTCTCTGAATAATTTGATGTCCAGAGCCGAAAAAGCATCGAAGAAATGCGTACCATCTTTATAATACGGAGTTTTTTCTCTCTCGAGAAAATAATCGTCAAGTGATAGATAAATAGGCTGGATACCATGCAAACGAAAATGAATACCGAGTCTTTTGGAAAGAGTCGTTTTACCGGAAGAGGAAGGACCTCCTATCAAGACAGCCTGGATTTTCCGTCTTTTTTGAACTATTTTTTTGCAGATGTCCGTTATTTTCTCGCTGTGGAGGACTTCCGCAATATTCAAAATTTCGGATATTTCGCCTTTTATTATATATTGATTGAGTTGAGAAACATCCCAGACCTTCAGGATTTCGGCTTCTTGATTGGCTTCCCTGTAAGTGTTGAAAAGTTTTTTTCTTTCCTCGATTTTTCCCACACTTGATGGGTCGTCTTTCGACGGAAGGATGAGTAGGAATCCTTCTTTGACCGGTTTAAGTTCGAATGTGGAGATAAAGCTCGTATTAGGCAAAAGTGGTCCTGCAAAATAAGCGGAAAAACCGTCGATGTTATAAACAGGTATGTACGAAACAGCGAGATTTTTCAGAATGTTTACATCGTCTTCTCTGCCGGAAAGGTAATGTATGGCTTCCAGCTTGGGGAGCATCAGCTTTTCTATATCTTTATTCTTCTTTATTAAATCCTTCATTTCTTTTTTAGTCGAATTTAAGTCCAGTTTTCCCTTCAGAAATCTGCCTAAAATGGCATTGCCGTATGAATGTTCTATTTTGATTGTGACTTTTCTCTTCTTTGACAGGTAATCGAGCAGGAAAACCAGTGTCCTTTCGTAAGTTCTTCTGCCTTCTGCATCTCTCACATCGAGAAATTGTACCGGACTATCAAGCGGGACACTATCCCCGAGAGAAGTATATTGATTGTTTTCTTTCGCGAGGGTTATGGGAAATTTTAGACCGGGAAACCTGTCAAGTATTTTCTGATTCATCAATCAATGAAATTGCTTTTTCTACGTCTATATAAGCGATGTTGTCTCTTCCCCTGCCTTTGACGTAGTACATTGCCAGGTCCGAAAGACGTAGCAAATCGTAGAAATTCGTGCTATCTACCGGATAGCATGCTATACCAAAACTTGCCTTGATCTGGGCTTCAATGGTCTTTTTCTCATCTTTTATGCGGAACATCTTTTTCGATATCGAATCTTTGAGCATTTTTGTGAATTCTATTGCACCCTTCAAATCTAAATTCTTTAGAATTATTATGTATTCGTCCCCTCCGTACCTGATACCAACATACTCCTGGTTCTCTATTTTGTTCTGTATTTCTTTGCCCACGAGGCGCAGCAGCTTGCTTCCAATCAAGTGATTATAACTATCATTTATGTTTTTAAAATGGTCTAGGTCCATGAATATCACGGCTCCTTTATCACCCGATACCTTCCATTTATCCACGATGGCAGGCATATACTCATTGCAATACCTTGAATTATATAAGCCGGTGAGCTCATCCGTGATAGTTGCCAGTCTTATTTCCTCATATAACCTCGCATTATCTATAGCGATACCGAGCTGATTGGAAACTTCCTTTATTATTTTGGCTTCCTCTTTACTGAAAGCGTATTTTTCCGGAGAACCTATTGTTATTATTCCGATGAGTCTTTCGCCTTTCTTTATTGGGGCGACCATTTCCGATTTAAGCCCGCCAACAAAACCCTTGAATGCTTTCTCTTTCTCCGTGTCCTTGCAGATAACCATTTCCTGGGCTTTCAATACTTTTCCTATTAAGCCTCTATCCTTTGGTAATTTGCGAATAGGTTTGACATTCTCCTTGGCGGAAAAACCTTTAAGTATTGCATAGGAACCTCTTACGAGGGCTATACCGACAAAATAGTAATCGAATGCTTTCTGAATCAGTTCTGCGCTCTTTTTCAGGAGTTTGTCAAGATTGAGAATGGAAGTAATGGTTTTATTTATGTCGAAAATAAGCGTTAAATAACGAATTTTTGACTTTAGATTCTGTACCAGATTCGCGTTTTCGAGAGCGATGGCTGCATGTTCGGCGTAATTATTGACCAGCTTCAAATCCTCCTCGTTGAAATGTGTTTTGTCTTTCTTGTTTATGGCTTCTATTATACCCAGTATTTTCCCTTTGCTGAGTAATGGTACGGAAAGAATATTGTGCGTTACAAAGCCTGTCTGTTTATCGATACTCTGAAAAAATCTTTTATCATTATAAGGGTCGGTAACGATTGCGGGTTTCTTGTTTTTTACTGTCCACCCCACGATTCCTTTGGTAATCGGCATCCTTTGTCCCATCAGCGTGCTTTTCTTTTTGCCTATCACCTCTTTAAAAACAAGCTCCTTCCTTTCTCTGTCCAGCAGGAGTAACGACCAGGCTTCCGCATCGAGAAGTTGAGAAACGTTTTTCATTATCAGAGAAAGCACTTCGTCAATTCCGATATCCGGAGAATTGATCGCCTTTAAAATTTCTCTCAATCCATCAACTCTATTCCTCATCTCTCTCCTCCGGTAAGACCTCATAAATGATTTTGACTCTTTCTTTTTTGTTCAGAAGCTCCCCATTCTCGTCAATGGTAAGCTTAAGATCTAAGGGAATATCAAATTTAAGAGCTTTTCTTTTATCTTCTTCGTCTAAATTGTAAATACCGACCGGTGCAACGCTAAATCCTTCAAAGAAGAAGGAACGGTCCTTATCTTCTCCCTTCAGGACATAAAGTAATTTATCGATTATTTCTTTTCCCGAAGCCGAGCTCGTGAGCGGTTCCGCAAATCGATATTCATCGGAATTGAGCATTAGATTTATTAAAGTATTGTTGTCTATGAGTATAACCGACCGTTCGGGGCTTCTGCCCGAGGAAAGTAATGCAGCTTCGTCAACTAGAATCCCGTTCAGGTCCGGGTCTCCGAAAGCATTCGGGGTAAAGATTAAGTCTTTACCGGGATTACCGCTTGCAATTCCTATGCCCAGGCGGAACAAAGATTTGAATTGAGGCGGCAGGAGGGCATAAGTAATCCCTTCGTGGAATATTTCTTTTTCCGTTATTTCTCCGAACCAGGTGCGATACTTGACGTAATTTTCTTTGACGAATTCTTCGGCAGCTTTAACCATATTCAAAGCAGTTCTTATCGCTATTTCCGAACTCTTTACGTGTGGCAAAAGATTGAATTCGTCTTCAAGAGCCGTAGAATAACGTACGACTGCCCCCGATCTTGTCTGGGAAGTTTTGTAAATATTTTTGTAAAGTTTTTGGGAATTGCTGCCGAACCAGAGAATACCGCCATCTCCGGTATCTTTTACTATAAAAGAAGAACCCTTTCTGGCAGCTTCGAAAATGCGGGACTGGAACAAAGAGATAATCGATTTTTCCCTTTCGGCGTCTCTTAACCGGTGAGACATAAAGGTAGAGCCTCTTATATCGTAAACGAGTGAAGAAACCAGAGAGGAAAAGGTCTTGTGTAGAACTTCGGATAGTTTACGTTTTAATTCCAGATTCTCCGTATCTATTTTAGGTTTGATTTTCCCGCTCTTGGAAAACCTGTAAAAATAACCTTTTGGTAAAAGTTCAAGCCCTACAAGATGAATTATTTTATCTCCGTTTATTCTGGACCTCGGATTATCGAAATCGATTAAAGGAGGCCATAATTCTATCATATTGTTTATGATTTGCCGAATGAATATTACTTCAAGAATGTCAGAAAAGACTAACTTATAGTTGTGAATCACTTTACTGATGTCGGGCCAGTAAGATCTTTTTCGTTCGGAACTCAATTTCGCAAAGATTTGAGTATCTTTGGTCGTTTTTTCTTGTTTTATCAGAAAATTTATTATGGCTTTTTCGGAAGCCGGACTTATTACAGCCATAAACGGCTGCGCATGCCAGAATTCTAATACCATCTTTTCTATCGCCCATGAAGAAACAGGAGGCAGTAAAGAATATATATCCTGAGAGGTTATGTTGAGGAGTAATTTGTTCTGGTCTATCTCCTCCTTTAATATTGAGCCAGAGTTTTTAAGCTCCTGAACCATCCTGACGTGCAATTTCAAAGTTTCTTCAAGTTTTGTAACCTCTTCCTGTATGTCCGAAAGTGCCGTGGACAGGTCTTTGCTTCTCACGTCCACCAGAGCCTGCAATTTATTAAGACTCTTTTGTAGAAACTTATTGGTTTCTTCTCGTACATTTATGTCTTTGCCGTCCAGAGCCCTATCCCTTTCTATCAACTTCTTTTTTGCCATACCGGATTTCCGGGAGGCAATTTTTGCCAAAATTTGCAAGGTGCTCTTGGTGGGAACAAAAAAATCTCTGAAAGGGAAACTTTTTAATGCATTTATGCTGGCAATTTCGGAATTTTTAAAAAGGGAAATTATATCGTTTGATTCTCTTTCGGTAAAATCTTCTATCAAAATATCATGTATTTTGGTGAACACGGAAGGAGTCAAACCATAATGGACAAGAAAGCGCCCCAGGTCGCCTACGGTGAGATTTCGAATGGGGTATCCTAAAAACAAAGGCTCTTTTATTATTAATCTTGTGAAAGGTCTGATTTGTTCCAGAGGTACTCCCTCTAAAATGGCATCGACCAGTCTCCTGCCGGTTGCGATGGAATCGTGAAGCCCTTCTATTATTTCAGCCGGGTATAGATTCATTAAAGCTGATAGCAGTATTACAAAATAATGCTCGCCTTTGTCGAGAGCATTAAGGGCTAAATCGTTTAGGAATTTTTTGTCTTTTTTATATAATTTATCTTCCTTCAACCTGACGAATATATCTCCGAGGTAAGCAAGGTCTTCATTGTTAATCTCTACAAACATTTTAACGTTGTGCTCGTTGAGAAAATCGGAAAGTGTCGTTTTGATGGACCTCGATTTCAAATATCGCAACAAAAGCTTTTTGGAGTATTCGAATAGACCCTTTTCTCCGACGCTTTCTTCGAGGTTCTCGAGAAGTTTGCTTTCAAATGCACAGGCAAATTCTAAATACTCTGGGCTAAATTTCATTTTTATCTTCCGGTATTTATAAAATCTCCATTGCTATAAATTATTTTTCCGTTTACTATGGTGTATCTGACGATCCCTTCGAATTTTCGACCCAAAAAGGGAGAATTTTTCGATTTCGAAGCGAAATCTTCCGGATTAACCTCCCGGCTGCTTTTAAGGTCCATGATGGTGAAATCCGCTGTTGCGCCTTCTCTTAGTTCTCCAAGTGGCAAATTGAATACTCTGGAAGGTGTCGATGAAAGTACCTCAATTAGCTTACCCAGGGTGATTTTTCCCGGTTTTACCAAATCTGTGTACAAAGCCGCAAAAGAAGTTTCCAGTCCTGTTACGCCGAAAGCGGCCTCTTCAAAATCAAGCTCTTTTTTGTAATCCGGATGGGGAGCATGGTCGGTTGCAACAATTTCGATCAAGCCTTCTTTTATAGCCTTCTGAAGTACTTCAACATCATATCGTGTTCTTAAAGGGGGCTTCATCTTTTTGTTGGAATCAAAATTCCTGATCTCTTCATCGCACAAAAGTAGATGGTGGGGCGTAACCTCTGAGGTTATGTTATCTCTTTTCCAATCTTTGATAAGTTCGACCGAAGTCGCGGTCGAAATGTGAGCCAGGTGCAGTCTTCCCTGGGTGAATTCAGACAGCAAAATATCTCTTGCCACGATCGTCGATTCGGATACATCCGGTATGCCCTTGAATCCCAGGCTGGTTGAAACAGCCCCTTCATGCATCTGTCCTTTTTTGGACAGATTCGTATCCTCAGGATGGTCTATTATGGGGACTTTGAATAGTTTTGAATATTCCAGAGCGTTACGCATCAAAGAAGAGTCCATGATGCAATTTCCGTCATCGCTGAAAGCAACGCAGCCTACCTCAAAAAGATGAGCCATCTCCGAAAGTTCTTTTCCTTCTCTTCCTTTTGTAACGGCACCTATCGGGAAAACTCTGCACAGCCCTACTTTTTCGCTTTTTTCCTTTATATATCGGGCGACTCCTTCGTTGTCTATCGGTGGCTCGGTATTCGGCATTACGCAGACAGTCGTGTAACCACCTTTGACTGCAGCTTTTGACCCCGTTTCTATGGTTTCCGCATCCTCTGCGCCCGGTTCCCGGAAGTGAGAATGAACGTCGACAAAACCGGGGAAAAGGTACAATCCTTTTCCATCTATTTCTTGCTTTGCGGAAGACTTCGAATCCTTTGCAACCTTGCCTTTTTCTATTTGAAGTGTTCCGACCTCATCTATACCGTTTAGAGGGTCGAAAAGATGAATGTTTTTAATTTTTAAGTCCATCTAATTTCCTTTTGGATAGAAGGTATAAAATGCTCATTCTTACGGCTACTCCCGAAGTGACCTGGTCTAGTATAAGGGAATACTTAGAATCCGCGATTCTCGACTCAATTTCGATTCCTCTGTTGATAGGTCCTGGGTGCATTATAACGACGTCAGGAGATGCAAATTTTTCGAGTTTTTCATAGGTTAGAGCATAGTTTTTCACGTATTCCCTTAGGGAAGGAAAGAAACTTTCTTCCTGTCTTTCCTTTTGAATCCTTAGAATGTAGAGAATATTTTTCCCCGGAAGCGTCTTTTCCAGACTGTACTGGAAATCAACTTCGAACGGTTCCAGCCAGAGAGGCAAGAGGGTGGGTGGTGCACATACGGTGACCTTTGCTCCCATTTTGTTTAGTCCCGAGAAGAGAGAACGACTGACCCTCGAATGTTTGATGTCTCCGATAACGGCAACCTGTAGATTTTTAAAAGTCGAAAATTTCTTCTTTATGGTCATGAGATCCAATAGTGCCTGCGTGGGGTGCTCGTGACATCCGTCCCCCGCGTTTATTATGGAAGCTTTCAGCCTGTCAGCCAGAAAATGTGGGGTGCCGGGCGCAGAATGCCGGACCACAATCATATCTACTTCCATTGCTTCTATGTTCTTTGCCGTATCAAGGAGAGTCTCTCCTTTTAAAACCGAAGAAGAAGAGGCTGAAATATTGATGGTATCGGCAGAAAGTCTCTTCTCGGCAAGAACAAAGGAGTTCAGAGTTCTCGTGCTGGGCTCTAAAAACAGGTTGGCTACCGTAATTCCTCGAAGAGTAGGAGCTATCTTTATAGGTCTTTTCAAAATCTCTTCCATAGATTCGGCAGTTTTTAGAATCTCCTCGATTTCGTCCTTCGAGAGATCCTGTATTCCGAGTAAATCTTTCCTATTTGGATCCACGTTTAACCTCTACTATCTTGACCGATTCTTCACCATCGATCTCTTCGAAAAGAACCTGAACTTCTTCTTTGTCTTTGAGTTCTACCGAAATTCCCGTATAATCGGGAGAAATAGGTAATTCTCTTCCTCCTCTGTTGACCATGACTGCCAGTCTCACGCTTATAGGACGTCCGTAATCCATAATCTCATCGAGAGCGGACCTTACCGTTCTTCCCGTATAAAAGACATCGTCGACCAGCAAAACTTCTTTCCCGTCTATTGGACATGGAAAATCCGTCGAGCCGATAATCGGTTTAGGCCCATATATAGTTAAATCGTCGCGATATAAGGTAATATCCATAACTCCCACTTTAATTTTCCACGGAGTTCTTTTTTCCAGAATCTTGAATAGCCTTTTGGCCAGAATGTCACCTCTTTTTCTGATACCGATTATGCACAGAGACTCGATATCAGGATTGTCCACTATGATTTCGGTAGAGAGTCTTTCGATGGTTCTCTTTATCTCTTTTTTGTCCATTAAAATTCTTTTTTCTTTAAATTTAATTTTCATTTTTTATAAGAAAACTAATGGTTGCTTCGTATCTTATTAAACAACCACTCGCGGAAAGAGAAGCAGAGACAAAGAGGGAAAGAGCAACCTTTTTTATATCCATCGAGTCTCCTTTTTTATTAATTTATGAAAAACATCCGAATAGTCAAGGTTTGTTCTATCTGCAAAGTCGCTATTTAATTGCTACAAAGGCACTAAGACACAAAGCCCAACCGACAACCCACTCATTTATTGATTTTACTTAAGAAATTAAAAATTATAAAAAACCATTCTGTTCTTCGTGTCTTGGAGACTTAGTGGCTAATCTTTTCAATTTTTTGCAAAAAAAACAAAAAGTTGACTGACAGTACTATATAGAAAAAAACACACGGAGAGCACAGAGTTTTTGTTTTTAAGCCAAAAGCCAAAGGCTAAAGGCTAAAGGCAAATAGCTATGTTTAACAACAAATCATAAGATAAAAAATCGAAAAATGGGAAAAATACGATACGGGTAAATGGGACTATTTCACTGATTCACTAATCCACTCGGGCAAAGACCCTACCCCCTTGACTTTTATCGCAGTATTTTTAAGATTATATTATGGAATATTTCAAGATACTGGGAGTTTCCATGGAAGCTTCAGATACCGAAGTAAAGAAAGCTTATTATAAACTTGCAGCCAAATACCATCCCGACCATTTATCTCCGGAGATGAAAAAACAGTTTCTGCCTTATTTTCTCAAAGTTACGAGAGCATACCTTACACTCAAAGAGCAAAAAAAAAGAAACGAATATATAAGACAGTGCAATTTGGGGATTTTCGAGGAAGATAAGGAAAAAGACAGGAGAAACAGCAGAGAGAAATTGTTCGAACAGGGGCTCAAATACCTGATGGCAGACCCGGTGCGTTCGTCCAGATATTTAAGAAAGGCTTCCAATCTTGAAAGGAGTAACGAAACCTACAAAAGCTACTATGGCTTGTCTCTGATACTTTCCGGAAGGGATAATAAAGGACTGGATATGTGTCTTGAAGCCGTGCTACATCAAGAAAGTGCCGAACACCATATAAATCTTGCCAAATGTTATGCGAAGTTGGGACAGTATAGAAACGCATTAAACCATTCTCAAAAAGCCCTTCGATTGGATAAAAATCACTTAGAGGCAAGAAAATTTACCGAAGAATTGAAAAACCATACAGGCATAAGGAAATTCTTCAAGAGATAGCTTCGTAAGGGCTTTGATTTTAAGCTCAAAGATTTAATAAAACACTGACAATTAAAGTCTTGAAGCAATCCGGAAATAAGTTCGATAATAAAAACAGGATTCTCATATTTTTCCCCAACAATAAAAGGGACAGTCGCTTATGATAGATATAAATAAAGCGTTAAAAAAAAGGCCTGCTTTCGCTGTTTTTATTATTCTGTTAGCCGGTCTTTATGCAGGGTTTTTTATAGATATAAGAGTATTTATAATAGGATTTTTACTCTCCATTGTTAGTTTTTTTATCAAAAGGGTAGACGTTTTACTTCTTATTGCACTTTTCTTTTCCGCCGGAGTTTACCAGAGTTCGAGAACCCCACAAAAAGGAGAGAGGATATTTTTTCGGGGAATCTATCTTGATAATAGAATAATAGACCCTGTTTTGGGAGAATTGTATGTGAGTCTGTCTGCTGATTATGGTAATTTTGTTAGGGGCAACGGAGAGTTTAAAGAAAGCAAAAACTTTACCAAATTGGTAGATGTGGAAACAATATCGTCTTCGCGCACCATTCTAAGGAAACTGCTTTCTCTTAGAAGCTATCTTGACGGAAAAATTCAAAAGCAATGCCCGGGAGATGTCGGAAAAATTTGTTCAGCAATAACTCTCGGCATAAGAAACACCCTGCCTTATTATATAATCGAAAGATTTCAATCTTGCGGTACCGCGCATTTACTTGCTGTTAGCGGGCTTCATACCGGTATAGTTTTTGGCGTGTTTTTTGTTTTCCTTAGAGCTTTACAGTTAAGAAGAAATCCTTCCCTTTTTCTTTCGGAATTTTTTGTTTTAATCTATGCCGTCTTAACCGGATTGCGCGTCCCTGTAATTAGAACTTCTATAATGACGTTGTTTTTCGTAATTGGTGAATCCAGGAGCAGAAATATCGACCCGTTCAACATTCTTTCCGCGGCAGGTATTTTTATAGCATTGATGATGCCGAGAAGTATATTCGGTATAAGCTTTCAACTCTCATTCCTGGCAGTCTTTTCGATTCTCGTAATGTTTAACATTCTTAAAGAATACTTTGAAAAAGTACCAAACAGGTGGTTTAAGCAATGGATTATATTGCCTTTTTTCATAACGCTCAGTGCCCAACTTGGCACAATACCTTTAGTTGCCTATTATTTCGGTTACATACCTCTGATAGGTTTGCTTGCGAACTTGATACTGGTACCTCTTACCGGTGCATTAATATCGGGGTGTTTTATGTTCTTTCTATTCCCTTTCCTCGGCAGGATAACAGGTAATTTTGTGTGGATAATAGGACTCACAATGAATGAAATAATGATAATTATGGAAAGGATTCCTTATGCGGTTTTGAAAATAAAAAAAAACGAGCCTTGGATTCTTGCCATTTATGCTGTCTATTTAATTCCGCTTCTCTTCTGGGTATACGGGAAAACCAGACAAGACGGTCTGGAGATGGGTCTTGAAACCAAATAGCAGATTGGCACGAATCGCTCATAATATTTGATTTTGTTTTCCTTGAAAATTAAATATCAAAAATTAAAAAGCAAAATGATAACCACCAACAGCTGACAGCCGACGGCATAAAAAACATTAGTATTTTTAGTGCTATTCGTTCCCCCTCTTATTTTTGGGATGTGGGAAGAGGTTTTCAAAAAACAAAAACAATTCTTTTTTCTTTGTGTCTCCGTGTCTTTGTGTGAGAATAAATTTTTGAACTTTGATTTGCAATTTTACATTTTGATATTTGATTTTTGAATTACTGTTGGTTTTTCCCCCTCTTGACAAAATCCGGAAATATCGTAATTATTAATTATCTCTTCGGGGTTGGGTGCAATTCCCGACCGGCGGTGAAAGCCCGCGAGGAATAATCCTGATTCGGTGGAATTCCGAAGCCGACGGTTAAAGTCCGGATGGGAGAAGAGAATACAATAGAAAACCCCGTTGAGGGTTTTTTTTATGAATAGGTTAGACGAATATTTTTTAAAGAAAACATTCGAGCTTGCTAAAAACGGCGAAGGACTGGTTTCTCCGAACCCTCTTGTCGGAGCCTGCGTTGTAAAAGAAGGCGTTGTTGTCGGTGAAGGTTATCACCTCGGACCCGGAACTCCGCATGCGGAATTAGAAGCAATCAAACAGGCGGGCAACCAGTCAAAAGGAGCTACTCTGTATGTTTCTCTCGAACCCTGTTGTCACTACGGTAAAACGCCTCCCTGTACCGAACTTATCGCATCGAGCGGAATAAATAGAGTCGTTGCTCCGATAAAAGACCCCAATCCTCTTGTCAACGGCAAAGGATTTAAATTTTTGAAAAGGAAAAATATCGGAATTACGACAGGTATAATAGAAGAAGAAGCAAAGGAACTGAACTCGTTTTACTTAAAATATATAACAACGAAGCTGCCTTATGTGATTTTGAAAGCCGGGATTACGCTTGACGGAATGATAGGTACCCCCGAAAGGAAAATTTTCAAAATAACTTCGGATGATTCGTATAAAGAAGTCCATCGGTTGAGAAATAGAGTGGATGCGCTATTGGTGGGTGTCGGAACCATACTCGTGGACAATCCGCACTTGACCGTTCGTTTGGTTAAAAGCAACAAACAGCCTTATAAAATCATAATAGACTCGCACCTCCGGTGTCCGGTAAACGCAAGAATCTTCAAAGAAGGAGGTAAGGTTATTCTGGCAACAACGGATGATAGAGCGAAACAAAAATATCCCGGTACATCGGTATGGGTTTTCAGGGAGAAAAGCGGTTTGATAGATGTGAAAGATATATTGAAGAGAGCAGGCAAGGAAGGCATAATTTCAGTAATGGTGGAAGGGGGAAGCGAAACTTTTACTCACTTTATAAAAGCGGGAGTAATAAACAAATATCTTCTTTTCTATTCTCCTTCTTTTATAGGCAAAGGAGTCCCCTTGACCAGTTCCCCCTTAAAGAGAGTTTTTTTTGATGCAAAGGTAAGAAAAATAGGAGAAGATATTCTGGTGGAATCGACCAATGTTTACGGGATTAATTAGAAATGTAATCAAGCTTGATAGGATAAAAAAAGGTGAAAACGATATTTCTATTCATATCAGACTTCCTTTTAAGGTTGAGATTGGGGATAGCGTTTCTATTAACGGTGTCTGTTTGACCGTTTCTAAAATAATCGGAAAAACTTCGCTTTTTAATATTTCTTCAGAAACCGTTACACGAAGCAATCTTTTGCATCTTAGGATTGGAGATTGGTTAAACATCGAGCCTTCTATGAAAATCGACGATCTGTTCCATGGCCATCTTGTGTACGGACACATCGACGGCGTTGGAAAGATAATGAATATAAAAGAAGCTCCGGACTCTTCCGAGTTTATTATCGAATGTCCTCCGGAAATCTCGATGCTCATAGCCGAAAAAGGCAGTATTGCGCTTGACGGGGTTTCCCTTACTGTTACCGAAGTTAAGGAAGATGCTTTTAAAGTCATTCTGGTCGGCCATACATTGTCGAATACAAACTTTCGATATAAAAAGAGAGGAGATAGTTTGAATATAGAAATCGACCCGATAACGAGATATTTAAAAAGATTATTGGAGTTTAAATGAGTAAGTTTAGTTCGATAGAAGAAATAATCGAAGATGTAAAAAAAGGCATACCTTTGATTGTCGTTGACGATGAAGACAGAGAAAACGAAGGAGATTTCGTGGTCGCCTCGGAAAAAATTACTCCAGAAATAATAAATTTCATGGCAAAGGAAGGGCGCGGACTAGTTTGCGTTTCTCTGCCCGAAAAAAGATTGGTAGAACTCGATCTGCCTTTGATGACAACGAATATCACGGCACGGCACGGCACGGCCTTTGCCCTGTCCGTTGATGCCGAAGAGGGTACGAGTACGGGTATAAGTACATTTGACCGGGCGCTTACGATTAAGAAACTTATCGACCCTGAAACGAGGCCCTCTGACCTTGCAAGGCCAGGGCACATTTTCCCTATAAAGGCAAAAGAAGGAGGGACTTTAAGGAGAGCAGGACATACCGAAGCTTCTATAGATATTGCAAAGATAGCCGGACTTTATCCGTCTGCCGTTATTTGCGAAATAATGGATGAAGACGGAACAATGGCAAGGTTACCGAGTCTTTTAGAGATTGCAAAAGAGCATAAATTTAAAATAACGACGGTAAAAAGCGTGATAGAGTACAGGCAAAAAAGGGAGAAGTTAATCAATAGGGAACTCGAAGTCGATTTTCCTACTTCTTATGGGAGATTTCGACTTATTCCTTATACGAACATAATAGACGACAAGGTTCATATCGCTCTTGTCAAAGGAGAAGTTGTGAATCGAAAGAATGTTCTTGTCAGAGTTCATTCTGAATGTCTGACCGGAGATACGCTTCGTTCCTTACGTTGCGATTGCGGAGGGCAGCTCGTAAATGCTCTAAAAGCTATAGAAAAAGAAGGCAAGGGTGTTTTTCTGTATATGAGACAGGAAGGCAGAGGCATAGGGCTGTTGAATAAACTCAAGGCTTATAAACTTCAGGATGACGGGCTTGATACGGTCGAGGCAAATATCGAATTAGGGTTCAAGACTGATTTACGTGATTACGGTATAGGAGCTCAAATTCTCAAGGACCTTGGACTTTCCACAATCCGTCTCCTCACCAATAATCCGAGAAAAATAGTGGGCCTTGAAGGTTACGGGCTTAAAGTAACTGAAAGGGTGCCAATAGAAGTTGAACCCAGAGAGGAAAACATTAAATATCTCAGGACAAAGAAAAATAAACTTGGTCATACACTCAAAAATGTGTAAACAAATTTGAGAAGGAGGTTTAATGGAGTACAAAGGTTTGATAAAAGGCAAGGGAATTAAAATAGCGGTTATAGTACCGAGGTTTAATTCCAGGATAACCGGAATATTGAAAGAAGGAGCAATGGATTGTTTGGTTCGCCATGAGGTCAGGGAAGAAGATATAGATATTTATTGGGTTCCCGGGTCTTTCGAGTTGCCCATGCTTCTTTCCAGGCTTGCCGGGGTAAAAAAGTACGATGGCTTTATAGTTCTCGGAGCTCTGATTAGAGGCGAAACTCCTCATTTCGATTATCTGGCAGCCGAAACGACTAAAGGTATAGCAAAGATATCGATGCAGATGGGGAAACCTGTTGGATACGGAGTCATAACAGCCGATACCGAGGAACAGGCTCAGAGTAGAGCAGGTATGAAAGGTGGCAACAAAGGATGGGATGCCGCTTTGATAACGCTTGAAATGATAAATCTTTACGAGAGCGTCGAAAAGTGAAACCTACAGGCAGTAGGAGACTTGGTAGGGTTCTTGCGGTTCAGGCATTATACCCTGCCAGGATAAATCTTGAATTTTCCTCCGATAATCTCGAAAAAATCATTGATTTGAGTAACGAGAATTACGACGAGGAAGCTTTGACTTTTGCGAAAATACTGCTGAATCTTGCGAAAGAACATCTGGAAGAGGCAGACACATTGATTAAGACGGTCCTTGAGAATTGGGAATGGGACCGGCTCTGTGCCATGGATAAAGCTATTCTTGGAATTGCCGTTCTGGAGCTTCTTTATTTGCCCGATGTTCCTCCAAGAGTTGTTATTGATGAAGCCATAGAAATAGCAAAGGAGTATTCGACCGAGAAGTCCGGGATATTTGTAAATGGCATACTTGATTCCGTGGCGAGAGACAAGAAACTTCTATGACGTATGCGATAATCTCGGACATACACGGGAATCTGGAAGCTCTTCTCTCTGTCGTTCGATATATTGAATCCTATCGAGAAAAAATAGACAAAGTCATATGCCTGGGGGACATTGTAGGTTATGGTGCGGACCCGGCCGAATGCATCAGGATTACCAGGGAAGTTTCCGACGTTATTCTTGCCGGAAATCACGATTTTGCGGTTTGCGAGCAAACGAGTATAGAAGATTTTAATTCATATGCAAAGGAAGCAGTGATGTGGAGCAGGAGTGCACTGAATGAGAATGAGATAATTTTTCTCAAAAGCTTACCTCTAAAGTACGAGGAGAAAGACATAGATTTCGTTCATTCTTCTTTACATCGACCGGAGTCCTGGAGATATCTCATAAGGGCGTCTGATACCCATATAGATTTCCAACTTCTCGGGAAAAAAGTACTTTTTGTAGGGCATACTCACGTTCCGGTAATTTTTGAAGACGACGGAGAAAACGTAAAAGCATCAAGTCCTTCCGAACTATCTTTGAATTCTCTAAATAAATATATTGTAAATCCCGGCAGTGTGGGACAGCCCAGGGATAGAGACCCCAGGGCTTCCTTTGCCTTTTTTGATACGGAGAAAGCGCATATCAAAATAGTTCGTATTGATTATGACATAAAAAAGGCCCAAAGGAAGATTCTGGATGCCGGTCTTCCCGAAATTCTGGCTACTCGTCTGGGTTACGGCGGGTAACAGTTAGAGAAATCCTTGAAGTAAAACCAGCTTTTTTTGTAAAAAAGTATACCATTCAGGTTCGTTTTCATAGAAATTTAAATATCAAAAATTAAAAAGCAAAATGACAAATAAAAATGCAAAATTATTTTGTTCCCTTAAAACTAAAAGCCGAAAAGGTGTTCATTTGATTCGTTGCTTTTCTGTTTTTTTATTTTTGAACTTTGATTTGTAATTTTTCACTTTGATATTTGATTTTTGAATTTTAGCGGCCTTGCCGCTTTAAGACCTTGACAAAGAAAGAGGATTTTTCTATCATAAAGTTATGCGGATTACTTTAGCTTCGTCCTCGGCGAGAAGGAAGGAGTTTTTTAAACAACTCGGACTGGCGGGAGAAATTGTTCATCCCGAAGTTGAGGAAATTATTCTTGGGACACCGGTGGAGACAGTGGTTTGTAATGCAGTAAGGAAGGTCAGATGGGTTTCCGAGAACGGAAAAAGTATCAAAAAATCAATTATAATAGGTTTCGACACTCTTGTCTTTCTGGAAGACAAAATAATCGGAAAACCTAAAGACAGGGAAGATTCGATAAGAATGTTGAGAAGTCTGTCGGGCAAATGGCATAAAGTGTATACCGGGATCGCTGTTTTAAAAGGAGGAACGCTGTTTCAGGATTACGATGTAACCAGCGTCCGATTCCATCGATTGACTGATTCTCAAATTTTATATTATGTTGATTCGAACCGCAGTTTAGATAAAGCGGGTTCTTACGGTATCGAAGATAAGAATATGTCTTTTATAGATAGAATCGAAGGGAGTTTTACCAACGTAATTGGTTTTCCCCTGAACGTCAGTAGAAATCTTTTGAAGGAAGCAGGTCTCTCGATATGAGGATAATGAGATTATGATATGGGCAAAGACCATTGAATGGTGCGGCGATCATGCGAGGTTGATTGACCAGAGAAAATTGCCTCACGAGGAAGTTTACATAGATGTCAGAACCCCCGAGGAAATGTATGATGCAATAAAAAACATGATGATCAGGGGGGCGCCTGCTATCGGTGTGGCTGCCGGATACGGGATTGCTCTTGCCGCTTTAAAAAGTAAGGACAGAAAATCTCTGGAGAACAAAATTGCTCTTATTGAATCGGCAAGACCGACTGCATATAATCTTTTCTACGCGGTTAAAAGGATGAAGAAACTTATTCCGGAAAAGGAATTGAATGCTTCTATTTTTGTTGAAGAGGCAATCAAGATTCATGAAGAAGATAAAAGACTTACGGAATTGCTCGGAGAAAACGGGTCCGAATTAATCAGAAATGGTTCCGCATACATGACTATTTGTAATGCCGGGGCCCTTGCGACCGGCGGAATCGGAACTGCACTGGCTGTCTTTTACAAAGCAAAAGAGAAAGGTAAAGAGGTAACCGTTTTCGTTCCCGAAACAAGGCCTTTTCTTCAGGGAGCAAGACTCACTACCTGGGAACTTAAAAAAAACAAAATAAAAGCTGTTCTCATCGTCGATGGTGCAATTCCGTATATACTTAAAAACGAAGAGATAAAGGGTGTATTTACAGGTGCCGACAGGATTGCGAAGAACGGGGACGTCGCCAATAAAATAGGTACCTATTCTCTCGCTTTAGCCGCAAGAGAAAATGAGGTTCCTTTTTATGTCGTAGCTCCCGGCACCACTTTTGATTTAAGCCTTAAAGAAGGTAAATATATTCCTATAGAGGAGAGAGCTAAAGAAGAAGTAACTGAATTTATGGGTTTAAAAACCGCACCTCCTGATATAGATGTCAGGAATCCCGCTTTCGATGTTACTCCGAATGAACTTATCGGCGGAATTGTTACGGAAAAGGGGATTATTTATCCTCCTTTTCGGGAAAATATAGGTGTTATTGAATGTTGATTATATTTCTGCTTTTTGTCGAAGAAGATATTTTCAGACCGGTTTTACCCAATCCCGAAATAAAGCCGGAACTCGAGTGGTTTAAGAATATGGAAGAAAATTGGATAAATATGGCTTTGAATCGCGATGCGGGTTATAATTTTGTGGCATTTAAATTTGGCGATTTGGAATTCGAAAGTCTGAATAAACGGGATTTCGCAGACCACTATTCGCTCCGAGCTTCTCTCAAATCTGTATCTTACGATCTTCAGAGTAATTATACGAAATGGGATGGCATTCACTTCTCGGAAACGAAAGGATGGAAATGGATTTCAGATGAAGGTAGTTTTCTTCTTTCGTGGTTTGATGCTTTTAGTTTCCAGGATTCACTCACGGCCGACGTCGGTCTGCGTTTTTATCAGTTGGTCAGCCCATTTTTTATCGGAGGGTGGCTTGATTATAAGGAGAGTCTGGATTATGGGTTGATTGTTCAAATCGTTGGTTTAAGGGGTGAACTGGGAAAAGAAACAGGATGTGTCGGATGGGTGAACGAATATGTAGAATTTAAGGTAGGGAAATTCAGGGAGCGATTCCCGATTGTTTTTTATCCCCTGGAAGGTTTTTCCCTGCGGGTCAGAGATTTTTATGGGGCAAGAATAAATATGTTTAATTTCAAAATTACAGGTGGAAAAAAATTTTTTTATACTGAAGAAAGCGGAGGTGTTCTTGAATGGATAGAAGAAGAAGTTTATTTCGCGAATATCGAATTTGACAAAGAAAAATTCGGATTTCAGTATTTCTATCAGAATAAAGGTATGTTTACGAAGTTCGGAGAGATTCATGCAAATAGCAGTCTGGGATTTTTAGGTTCCGAAATTTCTCTTACCGGCTATATTACTCCGAGAAAATATCTTACCGGTGAATTTTCTTTATGGCTTAAAACCAGCATTTCGCCTTTTTTCTCCCTAAAGAATTTATCCTGGGCACCCGCCGAGGAGAAATTTCAAGACCCTGTGTATTATCTCGGTATAAGATATGCTGACCAGTTCTGAGAGAAGAGTATTGATTTTTATTATTGTTGTCCTTCTTGTCGGGAGTACAGGAGTTTTTCTGCGTCCTGTACCGGCACAAGAAACGGAAACGGATGAGAATTTTACTTCTTTTCCGATAAACCTCAACACTGCAACGGAAAAAGAATTGATTTTTCTTCCGGGTATCGGGGAAGTAATGGCAAAAAGAATAGTGGAATACAGGATTAGAAATAACGGCTTTAAAACCGAAGAGGAGATTATGAATGTCAAAGGTATAGGGAAAGCTAAGTTTGAAAAAATAAAAGATCAGATTTGTGTTGAATAATCAAATGAATTTAAGAAATAAAGAAACAACGAATCACACAAATAGCACGAATATAGAAAAGAAAATAGCCACGGATGAACACAGATAAACATAGATTAAAAAGGGTTTTGTTGTTTTAAGAAAAAAAATATGGAGTGTTGTGGGTATCCGTGTTTATCAGTGAAAATCAGTGGCTAATTATTGGAGGTAAATTATGGAGATAAAATTAATTGATATCGAAATGCCTGAAAATGCAAACGTAATAATAGGGCAGACTCATTTTATAAAGACCGTGGAAGACATCCATGAAGCTCTCGTTACATCTTTACCGATGATTAAGTTCGGACTCGCTTTCTCCGAAGCTTCGGGTCCGAGACTCATACGTCATAGCGGAACGGATGAAAAACTGGAAAATCTCGCAATAAAAAATGCCGAAAAGATAGGAGCCGGACACTCCTTTGTTCTTATTCTGGGGAATGCCTTCCCGATAAATATAATGAAATCGCTTAAAGCGGTGGATGAAGTTCTGTATCTTTATGCCGCAACGGCAAATCCGCTGAAGGTCATTGTTGTCGAAGAGGGTGAGAAAAGAGGTATCATCGGGGTCCTCGACGGAGAAAAACCTCTCGGAGTCGAGGGCAAGAAAGATATTGAGGATAGAAAGAATTTGCTGAGGAAGATCGGTTATAAGTTTTGAGGTAAGGTAACATGAAAAAAGAAAAGGGTGCGGATATATTAGGATTTTTATACAACGTTATTCACGAAAAAAAACAGGTCGAGGATTACGGGGTTTATTTTACACTCGGCAAAGTTTTTGAATTCACCGGTAAAGGGGAAATCGACTTCGGAGACAGCGAATATAAAGAAAGCGATATACAGGAAATCGTTCCCGTTAAGCGGAACCCGGAAGATAAATATGGCTGGTGGGACCTTCCTCACGGAGAATATTTGATCGAATTCAACGAAGAGTTACATGAGCTTTTGCCTTCGGCAAAATTGGTCGTACTGCAGCCTTCGGAGAGAATAACTGTAAACGGAGCTTTTCATTCCATGAAAGTAATCGAGAAAAAAGGTGCTGTAAGAGTAACCCTTTATGTCGGCAGAAACGGGATAAATATAAAGAAAAATGCGAGAGTAAGCAAACTCATTATATTGAAGTGAAAACATTAAGAAGTGAACAGCAGTGAATAAAAAGAAAGTATTGTTTTTATGCACACATAATTCGGCGCGGTCACAGATGGCCGAGGGAATTTTACGAAGTCTTTATGGTGATAAATATGAAGTCTTTAGTGCTGGAAGTGTACCCGGCAGATTAAATCCGAACGCGATAGAAGTGATGAAGGAAATAGGAATAGATATATCGAGCCATTATTCTAAAAACATAATGGATTTTTTCGAAGAAGATTTCGATTACGTCGTAACTGTCTGCAGTGGCTCCGGAGAAAACTGCCCTTTCTTTCCGGGCGGGAAGAAACAGATACATAAAGATTTTGAAGATCCTTCTTCTTTTTCGGGCAGTCAAGAAGAAGTGCGAAAAAAATTCAGAGAAATTAGGGATCAGATAAAGAAATGGATAGAAGAAATCTTCAATAATGATATCAATTGAGTTTTTTGGGCGTCTTTTACTGGGAGGATAAATGAAAAAAAATAGAGCTTTAATCATAATCGATGTTCAGAATGATTTTTGTCCCGGCGGGTCTCTGGCTGTCACCGGCGGAGATGAGATTATTCCCACGATAAACAAATTGAGCGGTAAATTTGAAAGGATAATTGCTACTCAGGATTGGCATCCCCATAACCATATGTCTTTTGCAGTCAACCATCCAGGAAAAAAAGATTTTGATGTAATAGATTATAATGGGACGAAACAGGTACTCTGGCCGGAGCACTGCGTATGGGGAACCAGGGGTGCGGAATTTCACCCTGACCTTGACATCAAAAATGTAAATCTAATTATAAGAAAAGGCAGTAATCCCTGGATTGATTCTTATTCGGCATTCAGAGAGAACGATAAAAAAACAATAACGGGTCTTGAAGGATACCTGAAAAATCTCCAGATAAAAGAGAATTACCTATGCGGGTTGGCTCTCGACTACTGCGTTTTTTCCTCGACGATGGATTCGAGGGAACTCGGCTTCGAGACGTACGTCATAATCGATGCAACAAGGGGGATCGATTCGCCAGAAGGAAGTATCGATAGGTCTTTAGAAGAGATGAGAAAAAAAGGAATAAGAATAATAAATTCTGATAAATTGTAGGGGGTGAAATGTTACCGGTTGAAATCAAATCTGGTATTTACTGGATAGGTGTTGATGACCGCACGACCGACTTATTCGAAGGGCTCTGGCCCATAACAAACGAAGGTGTGTCATACAATACTTATCTCGTAAAAGATAATAAGAAAGCAGTTATAGACTTAACCAAGTCGTTGAAAGGAGATGAATTTTTCGGCAATATAGATAAAATAGTGGATGTGACCGAAGTCGATTATATTGTGGTCAATCATATGGAACCGGATCATTCGGGATTACTGCGGACTTTCAGAAAAATTTCTCCCCGTACCGTGATTTTAGGGTCGGCGAAAACGAAAGAAATGCTGGAAGGATTTTACGGGATAAAAGATAAAGTCGAAGTGGTTAAAGACGGAGACGAAATCTCTCTGGGAGAAAAGACGCTGAAATTTTTCGCGACACCCATGGTTCACTGGCCTGAGACAATAATGACTTACGAAGTGTCTAATAAAATTCTTTTCTCCTGCGATGCTTTCGGAAGTTATGGCGCCCTCGGAGGAAGTATTTTCGACGACGAATGCAAGAATATCGGTTTTTATAAACAGGAAGCAGTCCGTTACTACGTCAATATAGTGGCTAAATTCAGTAAAATGGTACTGAAGGCAATAGAAAGACTTAAAGACGTTCCTGTAGATATAATTGCGCCCTCTCACGGAAGAGTATGGAGAAAAAACCCCGGTGAAATAGTAGAGATATACAAAAAGCTTGCAGATTTAGCAGAGAAAGAAGCAGAAGCCGGCGTGACTTTAATCTACGGTTCCATGTACGGGAACACCGAAAATATGATGAATGCGGTTGCTCAGGGTATTTCGGAAGCGGGCGTTCCGCTTCAAATATTCGACGTTTC
>CAZGBM010000007.1:0-44644 GCA_964523975.1 uncultured bacterium
ATTAACGATGTTTCCGATAATGAGTATTGTGATTGGTCGGATGAAAAAAGATAGAATTAATTTCTTGAGTTTTAAAATTTTCTTTGTTTAAAGTCAATTTATTGGTAATACAATAATAAAATTTGTTCCTTTACCAAGTTTGCTCTCAACTTTTATATCTCCATTATGTAACTGAACAATATGTTTTACTATTGAGAGCCCCAATCCGGTTCCTCCGGATTCTCTTGAACGGGATTTATCCACAACATAAAATCTCTCAAAAATTCTCGAAAAATGCTTACCAGCTATTCCAATTCCGGTGTCAGAAACTTTTATTAATACTGACTTGTTTTCTTTTCTCGCATTTATTCTTATCTCGCCTTTTTCCGTGTACTTAATTGCATTTTCAATTAGATTTATAAAGAGTTGCTCAAGTTTAAAGGGGTCGGCTTTGATTTTAGGAACATTTTTTTTGATATCGACAATCGGTTTTAACCCTTTTTCGGCTATCTGTTTCTCGTAAAAACTGAAAACATTACTAACTAAATTTTTCAAATCTACTTTTGAGTAATTAACTTTAATCTTACCTTTTTCGATATCTTCAAGCTCGGAAAGTTTCAGCAAGTCTTTTACAATATTGATAAGCCTATCGGTTTGCCTCTCGATAATCTCCAGGTAACGCTTATTTTCATCTTTTGTAGTCCCAAGAAGGGTTTCTATAAAGCCCTTAATAGCAGTCAAAGGGGTTCGAAGCTCGTGAGAAACATTTGAGATAAAATCTTTCTTTATTCTCTCTGTCTTTTTAATCTCTGTTATTTCGTGAAGAGTTACAACAATTTCGTTATATTTTTCTAAAAAAGCGGCACTGCAAATAAAATCCCTGTCATTAATTCGTATTTCTCTCGTCAAATCTTTTTTGTTTTTCTTAACACTATCAATAATTTCTTCAAACCCGGGCTCTCTGACAACTTCCCAATAATTTTTGCCTTTTATTTCGCCGTTCTTAAAAATCTCTCTAAAACTATCATTCATAATTGCTATTTTTTCTTCCATATTTATAACAATAAGACCTTCTTTTATGGAGGAAATAATAACGTTAAGAGAATCTTTTTGTTCGGATAATTCAGAAATCAATTCTCTTATTCGTACAATCATACTGTTGAAATTTTTCGTCAGCCTGCTCAATTCTCCTGTGCCTTCGGATAAAACTTCTATATTAAAATTGCCCCTGGCTACCTCATCGGCAGCAATCGCAAGCTTATTAATGGGTCTTGCCAAAGATTTAGAGTAAAAGAAAGCTCCCAAGAGGGAGAAAATAGATAGCAGTGCAGCTATAATTATTACATTCCTCATTACATAATTGAGAAGTTCGCTAATTTGTGTTAAGAAAAGACTTACTCTGAGTGCCCCAAGCAAATTATCGGTGCCATCTTTAAGTGGAATTGCTACATACAGCATTTCTTCTTTGACCGTTTCACTAAAGCGCAGAGAAGAGCCTGTTTTACCGTAAAAAGCCTGTAATATCTCCGGTCTCAACCCATGATTTTCCATCATTCTTGGTTCTTCATCTGAATCTGCCAAAACAACTCCTTTTGGATCTACCACCGTAATCCGAACTTTCATTTTTTTACCAATTTCTTTAACGAGAGCATCAAGAGAAGAAAAATCTCCGGAAATCAAATAGGGTTCTATAGTCCTGTTCAGAGCAAAAGCCATTTTCTCAAGTTCCATTGTGAGAGTTTCTATATACTGTTTCTTTATTATATTAAACGAAAGTACAACCAGCAATAAAGAAATACCTATCGTGAGCATTAAATGGCTTAAAAAAATCCTGAAGAATATATTTCTTTTCATTCTTCTAATTTGTACCCTATTCCTCTTATGCTCTTAATACAGTCTCCGGCGGCCCCAAGTTTTTCTCTTAAGTGAGCTATATGTACATCGACTGTACGGTCAAAGACTATTCTGTCTCCTTCGTATAGATGATCAAGGATCTGGTCTCGCGAAAAGACCCATCCTTTTCTTTTTGCAAGGAGCAAAAGAATTCTAAACTCGGTCGAAGTTAGTTCTTTTTCTTTGCCCGAGACAAATACCTTATATTCCTGAGGAAAAATTTCAATCTCTTCACCAATTTTAATTGACATTGGCGGTTTTTCTTCCTTGCCCCTTCTTAAAACCGCTTTAACTCTTGCAACTAATTCTCTTGGCGAGAAGGGTTTTGTAATGTAGTCGTCAGCGCCTATCTCAAGACCGAGAACTTTATCCACTTCTTCACCTTTAGCAGTCAACATTATAATAGGAATACCGGAATATTTGTCCTGATTTTTTAGGTTCTTACATACTTCGAAGCCATCGGCGTCAGGCAGCATTAAATCAAGAATAATAAGGTCAGGGGTTTTCTTTTTAACAAAATTTAATAGGTCTTTTGCATTATAAAAGCCTTCAACCCTAAACCCGGCATTCTCTAAGTTAACTGAGACAAGCTCTACAATATCAGCTTCATCTTCCACTACTGCTATAAGTTTGCCCATGTTTCCTCCAGAGGAAATTAAAAACAATTTCAACTAAAAATTTAATTATTACTATTTTACAGAAAATCTTAATAAAAGTAAAGGGATTAGATTTTTTTACCGGATTCCTAATAGTATTAAATTCTAAAGATGAAAAATTAATCGTATATCTCCTTAGTCTAATTCCCATGTTTTATATCCTTTCCTTCTACCATGTATATCGTATCTTCGCAAATATTGGTGGAAAGATCCGCTATTCTTTCCAGATTCTTAGCTATTATTATTATGTGCACTTTTTGATCTATGGAATCCAACGAATCCGGTTCCGCACACATATTTATAACTAATGCTTTAATTATTTTATCCTGGAGATCGTCCACTACATCGTCTCTTTTGCATACCTCTTCTGCCTTTTTGGTATCACCTTCAATAAAAGACTCGATACTATCCTTCAACATTTTCTTGGTCTCGTCCGCCAGGGTCAAAATTTCTTCTATGAATGTTTCCTTCGGAAGTTCAATCAAGAAAGAAGCACTGTCGGCTATATTCACAGCATGGTCAGCCATTCTTTCTAAATCATTGTTCATCTTAAGAGCCACAATAATCAATCTTAAGTTCTTAGCTCTCGGCTCAAACTGAGCTATAGTTTCGATACAGTGTTCCTCTATTCGCATTTCCATTTCATTTGCTTTATCTTCATTTTCTTTTATAACCGATTTCAAAAGGTCTTTTTGCCTTTTATATAAGCCGTCTATACTTTTCTCAATCATTGACTCAACCAGAGAAGCATAATTTACAATTTCTTTTTTTAAAGATTTAATTCTTTCTTCTAACATTTGCCACCCCTTAACCGAATTTCCCTTCAAGGTACTCCTCGGTTCTTTTGTCTTGAGGAACTGTAAATAATTTTTCCGTCGTTCCGAATTCGACTAATTCGCCAAGATACAAGAAAGCAGTATAATCTGAAATACGTGCAGCCTGCCCTATATTGTGTGTTACCTGAACAACGGTTACCGAATTTTTTAATTCAACAATCAGTTCTTCTATCTTAGCCGTAGCTTGTGGATCGAGTGCTGAGGTTGGTTCGTCAAAAAGTATCACCTCGGGGTTTGTGGCAAGCGCACGAGCTATACATAACCGCTGCTGTTGGCCTCCAGACAGTTCCATAGCAGAAGAACTAAGGCGGTCTTTGACTTCTTCCCACAACCATGCGTCCTTCAGGCTTTTTTCTATTATTCCCAGTACTTTGCTTCTATCCTTAATACCTTTTATATGCAACCCAAATGCTACATTCTCATAAATTGACTTGGGGAAAGGATTGGGTTTCTGGAAAACCATACCGACTTTCATTCTAAGAGAAGACAGCTCTACCTTTTCCTCATATATATTATAATCATCAAGGATAATTTTACCTTTGATCCTTAAGTTATCCGCCATATCGTTCATTCTGTTGAAACACCGCAGAAGAGTTGTTTTCCCGCAACCGGAAGGGCCAATAACCGCAGTTATTTTTTTATCCGGTATTGAAAAAGAAATATCTTTTAAGATATGCTTATCGGCAAACCAGAGATTAAGTTTTTCGACTTTAAGCCCATTTTTTACCATTTCTTTTTTCTCCTCATTCTGTATCTAATTATAATTGAGACCGAACTGATTATCAATACCAAACCCAAAAGTACGACTGCAGTACCATAAGCAATAGGAACCTGATATTCGGGACTGGTCCCTTCCGTCATCAGAGCATATATATGATATGGAAGCGCCATAACCTCATCAAAAATAGATTTTGGTAATCTTCTTGTATAGAATGTAGCAGCCGTAAATAAAATCGGAGCAGTTTCGCCTGCTGCTCTTCCGATACTCATTATCGCACCTGTCATTATACCGGGCATAGCAGTTGGAATAATAACTTTAAGTATAGTCTGTCTTTTTGTCGCACCGAGAGCGTATGAGGCTTCTCTGAAGCTCTTGGGGACTGCTTTTATTGCCTCTTCGGAAGCTTTAATAATTACGGGTAAAATCATTATACCTAAAGTTAGGGAGCCGGAGAGTATGGAAACGCCGAAACCGAAAGTTATAACAAAAATTGCCAGACCAAAAAGTCCAAAAATGATGGATGGAACACCTGCCAGCGTACCTATGGCTGTTCTTATAATGGTTACGAGAATACTTTCTTTTGCGTACTCGATAAGATAAATAGCAGACAGCACTCCAATAGGAAATGCGAATAAAACCGATAAGATGGTCAAATAAAGAGTCCCGATTATAGCCGGGAATATTCCTCCTTTAGTCATTCCTTCTTTTGGAGGTTCCGTAAGGAAAGAAAAAGAAATCAATTTTGCTCCTTTCGAAGAAATAAGAATTATAAATATAAACAAAAACAATATACTGATGAATATCGCCATCTTTAACGCACTTATACCTAAAATTTCTCGAAGTTTTCTTAGCCTCACTTTTTACCTTTTACTTTTATTGCCCCTTCCGATATCAAGTTCAAAACAAAAGTTATTACAAAAAGCACAATTGCTATTCCGAATAAAGCATGAAAGTGAGTGCTTCCCATAGTGGTTTCTCCCATTTCCGCAGCTATTGCAGAAGTCATGGGTCGTACCGGCTGAAATATCGAACGGGGTATAGCTGTTGCACCTCCTGCTACCATCAATACCACCATCGTCTCCCCAATAGCCCTGCCAAAACCTAAGACTATCGAAGCAATAACACCAGACTTGGCAGCGGGAAGTATTATATGAATTATAGTTTCCCATTTATTTGCTCCAAGAGCGTAAGACGCCTCCCTTAGTTCTTTCGAAACTGAAGTTATCGCATCCTCGGATATACTCGAAATTATCGGAACAACCATTACACCAAGTATAATCGAAGCGGTAAAAGCATTTAAGCCTACAGCTAAACCAAAAATTCTGGCGAGGAAAGGTCCTAAAAATGCCATACCAAACAAACCATAGATTACTGATGGAACACCGGCAAGAAGCTCTACCAATGGTTTCAAGAGCTCTTTAGCTCTGGGATGTGCAAGCTCGGAAATATAGATTGCAGAACCCACTCCAAGAGGGACCGAAACTATCAGAGCTCCAATTGTTACTACTATAGAACTTATAATCAAAGGTAATATTCCGAATTCCGGAGGATAATAAACAGGATGCCATAATTTTCCTGCTATGAATTTAAAAAAACCTACCTCTTTAAATATCAAATATCCTTCCTTGAAAATACTGAATATTATACCAAAAAGAAAAACTACCGAACAGAAAGCTGCTACCTGAGTTAAATATTTAAAAAGTTTTTCTTTCAACATATTATATAATTTTGATAGGTGGGGTCTATTTTGACCCCACCTATTTTCTTCAGTTCTACTACCATGTTAAACACGAACCCATAAGGAAAGGAAGAACATGCTTAAAAACAACTCATAAAAATCACTTAACCGGGACAAATCCTGCTTCTTTTACAATTCTCTGCCCCGCTGAAGAAAGAATAAAGTCTATAAAAGTTTTTATAGAACCTTTGGGTTTGCCATTAGTGTACATAAAAAGTGGGCGCGAGAGTTTATATTTTCCCATTCTGACTGTCTCCTCCGTAGGTTTCACTCCGTCAACTTTCAGGGCTTTAACCTGTTCGGAAAGATATCCGAGACCGACGTAACCAATCGCATAAGGAGTTTCCGTTACCGTAGTGGCAACAGCCTTATTCGAAGTAAGCATCAAAGCATCATCTTTGACCTTTCCGCCTTTAAGAACGAGTTCCTTAAAGACCTCAAAAGTCCCCGAAGAGAAATCCCGCGATATCACGACGATTGCTTTCGCCGGACCACCGAGTTCTTTCCAATTTCCAATTTCGCCCGTATAAATCTTCTTCAAGTCTTCAACCGTAATCGAATCTATCGGATTCCCGGGATTAACAACTACGGCAATACCATCCTGAGCTATAAAATTCGGATAAACATTCACACCTTTTTCTCGAGCGGTTTTAAGTTCTTTTGTTTGAATAGCCCTGGAAGAATTCGCTATATCGGTTCTTCCATCGATAATTGCTGCTATGCCTACACCGGAACCTCCGCCTCTTACCGACACGGAAATATCTTCGTAAACATCCATAAAAGCCTCAGCTTCTCTCTGTACGATCGGTAATACAGTTGTTGAACCGGTCAACGTCAGACTCTTTGAAGCAGCAAAAACAGAAGAACCGGTAAAGCACGCTAAAATCATAAAAACGCTTATCAGACTAAACATTCCAAACTTTTTCATTTATGATCTCCTTTTTTTTCAAGATTTTATTCATAAACATTAACAAACTATTAATCATATGTTAAGTTAATGTTAAGATATTCATTCGCTTATATAGTATTGCTGAAACTCCACTGCAGTTGAATCATCAGCCGGTTAATATCGCTTTTTATCTCGTCTTCGAAAATTGTCTTTTCTCCCTGAATCTGGAGAAAAACCTGTGGTGCGTTTTTCTCGTCTCTGACGAGATTCCAGTTTAAACCACCTATAACAACCATATGACCGTCATCTGTTACATCGGTATTACCGTCCCACATATCAAATCTTCCGACGATGTCAACATCTATGTTAGTTAAACTCTTTAGCTTAAGAATGGGCATAACCATAAAACCACTGCTTGTAACATCACTTTTATCCTGAACGAGATACTCACCCCAGAGCTCAAAAGGACCTTTGGAAAAATGTCCTACGCCGGCGTAAGCAAGTCGTTCACTCTCATCGTTTTCATACAATACAGAACCTCCAAGAGTCACACCCGGTAACGGAACAATCCTGATATTGCCAGCAAATTCAGGTTCTTTGTCCAGATTGCCGCCTGTCTTTTTATATCCTTCGCCGTTTAAAACCGAAATTTCGTATTCGCCGTAACCTCCGGGAATATAACCGAATAATGCAAGCCCGTAATCCGTCGATGCTGCAACTCCTTCCTTGTCTTCCAAAGCTTTCTCGATGGATATATACTCCCAGTCATAGATAGTGCCGAAATAATGCTTTATCAAACCGACATTAATACTACTCTCGGGTATCGGCAAAACATTGCTGAAATCAAGGTAAGCATACTTCAACTTGAGCCCTGCTCCGTCTGTGAATTTATCGGAAGAAAAAACATCAATGTTAAATCTACCTTTTACTTTATCGTTAAAAGTCGGTTCAACTCTAAAGTAACCTCTTTCCAAAGTAAAAGCACTTTTATTCGGCTCGCCATCTACCATCTCAGCAGTATACCTGTTCCATAATGTCATCGAGATTTTCGTCTCCATTCCCTTCAAATTCACAGGAGCTACAAAACCCAAAAACTGGATGACCAGACAAACCAAACAACCAAACTCCTTCATAAAAAACCTCCTTTAAGGTTATAAGTTAACATTAAGCACTTTAATCAAAATGCAGTAATTCCCAATCACGAAGAACATAAATTATGGTGTTAATTAAATATTAATCGATTGTTAATTTGGGATTAAGATTAAATCACAGTGCCCAAATTAAAAAAGGCATTTTTTTTGGGAACTAAATGAGAGTTTTTTTATCTAAATCTAAAAACAGGAGGGAAAGATGAAAGGTAAATGGATTTTCTTTTTGATTTTTATATTTTTATTTTCAACTTTTGGTTGTGATACTACTGAACCTACCGAACCGCTGCGAGAGTTAAGTTCTTCCGAGATAAAACTTGTTGAATCGGATAACTCTTTTGGTCTTAAACTTTTTAAAGAAATCAACTCAGAAGAGACAAATTCAAATGTTTTTATCTCGCCTTTATCCATTTCAATGGCGCTTGGTATGACTTATAATGGTGCCAAAGAGGAGACCGAGGAAGCAATGAGGACAACACTTGAATTCGGAGATTTATCAATGGGGGAAATAAATGAGTCTTATAAAAGCCTTATAGAGTTACTGAGAGGTCTTGATTCTGACGTAGAATTCAACATCGCAAATTCCATCTGGTATAGGGATGATTTCACTTTTGAACAGGATTTTTTTGAGCGGTGCAGAGACTATTTTGATGCGAGAGTAAGCGGGCTTGATTTCAGCCAAAATGAGGCGGCAAAGGATACGATGGACAACTGGGTGGATGAGAACACAAACGGCAAAATAGAGCATATTGTGGATTATGTTGATTCTATATATGATGTTATGTTTTTAATAAATGCTATATATTTCAAAGGTACCTGGACCTATCAGTTTGACGAGAAAGATACGAAGGATGACATATTTTACCTCCCTGGTGGTTCAACAAAAGAGTGTAAAATGATGAGTATAGAAGAGGAGTTTGAGTACTTTGAGGATTCAATATTGCAGGCGATTGATATTCCTTATGGTATAGGCAATTATTCGATGACTGTTATCCTTCCAAAGGAAGGAGAAGATATTGATTTATTGATAGCGGTATTGACGCAAAACCAGTGGGATGAATGGATGAGTGATTTTTCGGAGAATACTTTGACTCTATTTCTACCAAAGCTTAAACTCGAATATGAAATCAATGATACATTGAAAAAAGCTCTCGCGAACTTAGGAATGGGTATTGCGTTCGACCCAGAACAGGCAGACTTTACAGGAATGTATGAACCGGGGGAAATTTATATCGATAGGATAATACATAAGACATTTCTGAAAGTAAACGAAGAAGGCACAGAAGCAGCTGCAGCTACGGTTGTGGGAGTGGGAGCTACGAGCGTCGGTTTGACAATGTACGTTAACAGACCTTTTTTATTCGCAATCAGAGAAAATTATTCCGGTACGATACTTTTTATCGGGAAGATTGTTGAACCTTTTTGGGATTGAAAAAATATGAAATCAAATTAAGTTTGTTTGTTCGAAGAAATAAAATGAGGAGGCAAACATGATTAATAAAAAATCATTAAGTGTGGTAGTGATTTTTATTCTGATTTTCGGCATAGCTTGTGAGAAGGCACTTGATAATTATGTGCATCTTGAATATACCGATTTTATGAAGCTTTCAAATGATGTAATTGCTGATAGTCTTGCAACAATATTGAATGTTGCTCCTGTAACATATAGTCAAAACGTTCCCGTATGGGAGCTTTTGCATAAGACTTTAGTGTGGGTTGTAAAAGAAGGATATAAATATATTGCAGATGATAGTGCGAAAATTATAGTTTGGGTTGACGAAGAAGACAATCCGTATTTTGTTACTTATGAATTGAGAAGAAATGGGACAAGTGAAGATTGGTCGTATGAAGAAGACTCAATTATTTCAGAGTTTACCTCAAATGTTGAAAAAGCTGGAGTAGATTTAGATTGTCCGCACAATTTAAATCTAAATAAAATAGCAGGTTTTGGCGATCATTGGTATGAATTATCTCTCACTCAAACTTATCATGATACAGCCGTAAAATTCCCTTATTTCTATTCGGAAACAGAGAGCGATACAAATAAGGTTAACTGTTTGCTTGTTAGTAGATGGTATACCAACCTCGATGATATTACAGATATTTTATCGGATCAGACACTAAAGGAAAAGGCAAGAGAGTATTTCGAAAATTCCGAAAAAGTTGATTCAATTCTGGAAAATTTGACAGTAGAAGGATATTATGTTATAAAAGACAAACTTTGCGTAGAAATTGGTAGTGCTATAATCGATGAATATGGTTCTCGTCTTTATTTATATATAGATGTTCAAAATGGAGAAGTGGTTGGAGAAGAAGCCTTGTATGTGAGGTCGTGTATGTGGATTGATAGGAATGCTATTAATAGACCTTTAAAATCGAAGAGTTCTCTTAAGTTGGGCAACAATTTTTGGGACTAAATGAGAGGTATTTTCATCTAAAGTAGCAGACTATTAACGAATATCTCTTTGTGCAATGTTTTGGCAATAAGAACGATATTTTATTTCGCCACACATTTTTTCCATTTTTTGGAGAATTCTCTGGAAAGGTTAGCTTTGCCCAGTTTATTATAAGCGTGCGCCAGAAGCTGATAGGAGTCGCAATTACCGGGATCTGCTGCGATGGCATTTTTTAAAGCTTCTATCGCTTCATTGTACTTCCCGCTGTAAATATCGGACATTCCGGTAATTATATAGGCTTCCGCTTGGGCGTTTGGTCCTACTTCAGGTAAACCCAGAATCTTCCCGGCAATACTTTTTGCGCGTGTATAATCTTCTTTCTGCAGGTAAGCGTAAGCAAGGTCGTATAGAATAACCGGCTCGTTAGTTATGTTAGAAGAAGCTTTCTCGAGTATCTCGATAGCCATGTCATACTTTTTTGCCTTAAGATAATTCTGCCCGAGCAGTTTATAACCTGTGAAATATTCGGGATTAAGGGAAACGGCTTTTTTGAGGTGAAATATAGCTTTCTCGGTATTGTTTTGTTTGGCGTATATTTCTCCTAAATAAGTATAAGCATCGACATTGGTGGTATCGAGGTTAAGAGCCTTATGAAGATAATCAAGCGATTTTTCCTCGTTTTTTCCCATCATCAATATCCTGCCGTGAAGCGCATAAGCCACAGCTTTGTACTTGGGGGCGGTAACCTCCTCTTCTGCTTTTTCGATAAGTTCACCGGCTATTTTAAACTGTTGTTCGTTCAGAAAATCCTTTGAACCGTTATATAAAACATTCCAGCTGTAGTTGTCAATTTTCATAAGATTTTCATAATATCCGACAGCCTTTCTGGCTGAATCTCTATCAATATCAAAAGCTTTACCAAGATATTCCGCCGATTTCTTATAATCATCTTTTTTATAATATGGAACGGAAAGAGAAACAAACGCTTTTGCATTATCGGGGTCTCTGTTGGCCCATTTTTTAAATTGAACCGCAGCCTTTTCATATTCTTCGCTTTTAATAAAAAGATCCCCGCTCAGCTTGTACTCTCTGGTGCCGCAATCTATGAAAAATATAAAAATCAACACATTAAAAATAAATAATTTTTTAATTTGGCCTCCTATTTATGAATTTTATGTTTTTTTATATATATAATAAACACTCGACATGTCAAGCCAGAGGGTTGAAAAAAAAAGATATATTATTATAATTATGATTATGAGGCCTTCCCGAGTCGAAATAAACTTACAGAATCTGGAAAAAAATATAAGAAACGCAAGAGAGAAGCTGGCAGACAAAAAACTTCTTGCCGTGGTCAAAGCGGACGCTTATGGGCACGGCGCCGTGGCGGTTTCTTCGAGAGCAACGGCAATGGGTATCGATTTTCTTGGAGTCGGAATAGTCGAAGAAGGAATCGAGTTAAGGAACGCGGGAATACAAGCACCAGTTATAATTTTGGCACAGGAATTGAAAGAAAGATCCGAAGAAATTGTACTTTTTAATCTAATTCCGACCGTATGCTCGAGGGATTTTCTCGAAAGTCTTGAAAGAGAAGGAGAAAGACAGAATAAAAAGGTTTCGATATTCGTTATGGTGGATACCGGAATGGGAAGATACGGGGTCTCCGCGGACGAATTTATATACTTTATAAAACTATTAAAGAATATGAGCTCTATTGAACTGATGGGAGTGATGTCGCATTTCCCTGTCGCCGATTCGGATAAAAAATTTACGCAGGAACAGATAAATAAGTTTAACGAGCTGATGAAAGTATCCTCCTCTTTGGGGATAGAAATACCTATAAAAAGCATGGCAAACTCCGCAGCTTTTCTTTTATTTGAAAATTCTCTTTTTAATATGGTAAGACTCGGTATTTTATTGTATGGAATATCACCTGTCGAAGATATTAACCCATCCGGGTATGAACCGGTAATGACCGTAAAGAGCAAAATATCTTTCTTAAAGACAATCCCTCCGGGGCATTCCGTTAGCTATTCGAGAACTTTCATAGCCGACAAACCAACAACGGTTGCCACCGTACCTCTGGGATACGCCGATGGCTACGATAGAGCGTTGTCGAACAAAGGGTGGATGATGGTACGCGGTGAAAAAGCCCCTGTTATTGGCAATGTTACTATGGATACGACAATGATAGATGTGACCCACATTCAGGAAGCCAAAATTGGAGATGAGGTAATCGTTATGAATAAATTTGTAAGTGCTTGGGATATTGCCAAAACGATAGGAACGATTCCATACGAGATTGTCTCCAGAATGGGGAAAAGACTTCCCAGATTGTATGTTTGATAGAGAAATTACGATTTTGTTGCCACAAAGACTCAAATAAATTACACTATACGCCAAACGCCATCCGCTTTCCACATTAGTTAGCCCCAACCCACACCCTAAAGTTTTTCACATGTAGAACATGTAGTTACTGTAGTTTTTCTTTTTATTTTTTTTGACTAATTAACCAACCTACTAATTTACAAATTTGGCGATTCGAAGAATCTATTTAATAGATATGTAGAAAATGTAGAACTTGTAGTTTTTATTTTTTTTATTTACATTTCTATATTGACTACATGTCCTACATGTACAAATTTTTTTGTTTTTTCTGCGGATAGCCGTAAGCGGTAAGCCGAGGGCTATTTTTTTATATTTTCTATTTGATTTTTACGTTTTATAGGGATTCAACTTTTTGAAAGTCTTTCCGCAACAAAAGCTCGTATTTTTTTGGAACGGTCGCGATTTAAAGACTTTATAAGACCTTCTGCGTGTACCCCACCTATCTCGGCTACGGCTTTAACCGCTTTGTATCTAAGATCGTCCGGGAACTCAGGTATTCCGAAAACTTTTTTCGAGTTGATTATCTGAGTCAGTGCCTCTATCGATTCACTATTTCCTTTCGCAGCTAAAATGTCGCAAATATCCTGCTTGATCTGCGACTCCGATTCTTTTGAAAAGCTGTCCAGAAGCAATCTTTTATTTAAAGCTGTTACCCCTTCTTCCGAAAGGACGCTCTGAAGCGTAGAGAGAGCATGTTTTTGTACTTCCAGATATTTAGAATCCAGGAAAGCTAACAGATAAGTTTCAGCTCCTTCCTTTAAAATGTGTTTGAGCGTTCTAATTATCTCTATCTGGACTTGCTCGTGGTCATCTTTCAACGCGAATATATCATCCAGAATTTCTTCTCCCCCTATACTTCCCATAATCAAAATAGCATTTCTTCTGACGTACCATCTTTTGTCGTGGAGATATTTCTTGATAATATCCAGAGCTCCCTTGCCGATGCTTTGAATTATTTTTAAAAGCGAAAATCTAACGTCTTTATCTTCGGAATCTTTGAGTAACTCCATCAGATAAGGAATAGATTCTACACCAAACTCGTCAACCCTGTCCACCACCATTTCCCGTAAATCTTTCTCCCATAAGAGAGAAAGCAAAACATTTATTGATTCTTTCGTCTTGAATTCGGATAAATGCGGAATAATAATCTTCGCTTTGGCGGTATTGCTGACTTCACTCGCGAAAAAGGAAACAATAGTGCCGATCAAAAAATCATACCCTATCACTAAACCTCTCTGCCCTACCTGGCTGAGAACATCTATATACTTTATGTAAATGTCCTTATTTTTTTCCTTTCTTGAATACTCGATCAAACTGTCTGTAATTCTCTGAATAACGGCGCTCTTCTCTCCTTTGAAAAGCTGTTCTATCAGGTTTTGAATGTTTGAAAGTGTATTAAGCCTCACTTCCGTCGAGTCCGAATCGAGGCTCTGATAAAGGGACTCAAGTAAGGATTTTATGTCCGTTAAACCGATGCTGGATTTGAGCTTATCTTGCAGGCGGCCGTAAGCTTTCTTGCTGACACCCTCACTTCTCTTGATTCTTTTTGAGGAAGCGGTTAATCTTTCCCACAGTTTTGGGAATTCTTCACCGCTAATTCCTATTTGTTTTAAGTGTTCTTCTGTAAACTTACGCACTGAAGACAATTTTTCCGTGTCTAAAGAAGATAAAAAACCATCCAGTAATTCTTTCTGCCCTTCTTCAATCAGCGTGGCAATCGTGGAAACGATACTTTCGCTATCCATCAAAGGCAATAAAATTTTAGCTATCGTAACTTTTAAGGGACTTTTACTTTTTATAATTCTTATAAAAATTTCCTTTCTTATATTATCGGGTACTTTTTCCAATGTTTTTCTGATCTTTAAAGATTGGCGCAATAATTTATCATGTCCGAATTGTTTTATAAATTCCTTTACAAAGTTCTCAAGGCCATCGCTTATCTTCTCTGTTTTGTTGTCGTCATCTTTTTTAAGAAGGCACACTGAGCTAAAAAAGTTTGAAATTTCATCCGTTCCGTATTTTTCTTCGGAAGTTTGGGAAAACCCACTTACAAAAGCAGAGATATTAGTGATTTCACCTCCTTGCTTTTCCGCTACTCCCTTTTTCGTTCCTTCTTCTTTGCCTCCTACTCTCTTTGCCCTGATTCTATCCTCGAGCCCTGCTATATACTTTTCTTCTATATCCATTAACTTCAATTTTTCCCTGATTTCCGGTAAAATACTATCCAGTCTTTCAGGAGTTAGGTTCGTAAGTATCCCCTCGGCATCGAAAACTCCCAGAAGGCTGACTCTGTTTATAAAAATTTCCACGATTTCTTCATCGGAAAAGGTCATTATAATCGACTTTATTATTGAAGAAATTTGTTTGAGCTTCAGCTTATCCTGTAGTATAAATCTTTTAGCTTCGGGGCTTACCGAACCCATCACTTTCTCAAAAACGGCTTCTCGAGCTTTTATATCTTCATCACCCGACGCGGAAACCGTATTATCGTATAGCTCAACAAGTCCTTTCGTAACTTTATCGGCTTCTACGGAAGGAGGGTCTTCTTCTCTTACATTACAGGTTTTCTCAAGGAAATTAACCAAGTCGAACTCCTCCTCTTCTTCTATTTCTAACTCTCCCACTCCTCCTTCTCCACGACCACTTCCGCCTAAAAAGTCTTCTTCCCCTTTGGTTTTTATCTGAAATTCTACGGTATTTAAATAGACTTTATCCGCTTTTTTTTCTATGAGAAGAATATTTAAATCATTATAAGTACCGACGTTCTTTGGAGGTTTAGCAACAAGATCTAAAAAACCGCCTACATCTATATTGCTACAACTTGTAGCAAAAGTTATACTCTCGATATTGAGTCTTTTAAGCCTTTTAACGAATATCTGCACACTCGCATAATCCGAAACATCAATATTTATATCCTCGAGTATAATACTATCACCAAGGAAAATGATTGATATCTCATCTGTTTCGTCAGAAAAAGAATTAATCGAGTTAACGATTTTCTTCTGCTGTTCTTTTATAATAGGATGCTCTCCGGGATATGCAATTTTATAATTAACTCCAAGAGAGAGGTCTTTTAGAAGACTAATTAAGATTTGCTTATCTATTATTTCCTCCTATAAGGTAATTATACTAATTTTTTCTCATTTTTCAAGTTTTTTTTTACTTGGCTACCAAATTTATGGATTTTTCCCTGATAAATCAGAAAACGGGGAAAACAGACACATGATGGTACACATTATCTTTAGAGTAGTCATTTCTCAGTTTATAAGGGGGTTATTTGAGCCCCTTTTCTTTTTAAATTCAAGGCCTTAATTATATCTTCCAACTCTTTTACGGTCTTATCGCTCATAATATTTAACTTCCTGACTGTACCACCATGTGCATGAACTTTCCCAGATAAATCAGAAATACCCTTGACAAAATATCGAAAAAACTGTACAATTTTAGTATTATAATTTATTAAAAGAAAAAGGCAATTGATTTTTTAAAGAATTATAAGAGGTGTATGAATGCATGAATTTGCAGAGTTTCATCAGAAAGTAACCGTTTGGGAAAAAGAGTGCTCTGAACGTAAAAATACTGCTGATGAGTTGCACGAGAGGTTTGAGTCTCTGAAGGAAGCAATAGCTAAATCCCTTCCTGATGTTGAAACATATGTGGAAAGAATAGACAATCGTATCAGCCGGCATCAAAAGAGAGTGGCAAAAATCAGTGAAGGTGTAGCCGAATACATGGAACTGACCCTCAAGCAAAAATTAGCATTAAGAGCTGCAAGTAAATTGCACGATGTGGGGAAGGTGTGTGTACCTTTGGAAATTCTTAACAAGCCCGGAAGTTTAACCGAACTGGAGTATGACATTACCAGATTTCACTCGTATATCGGTTATAAGATAATTTCAAAAATAAGAGTTATGGAAGAAGCTTCCAAAATAGTTCTTCAGCACCACGAAAGAATTGACGGATCCGGTTATCCTGCAGGGCTAAAAGGAAAAGAAATCGATATAGGTGCAAAAATACTTGGTGTAGCGGATGTTTTAGAAGCTATGACTTCATTGCAGCCTTATAGATTTTCCCACAGCCTGGACAAAACCCTGGAAGAAATTTCAAAAGGTAAAGGTGTTCACTACGACCCTGACGTTGTTGATGTGTGTGTGGAACTCTTTGAACAAAAGAAATTACAACTTTAGAAACTTATAATATAAGATTTTCCTCACTGCCCATCCCATCCGGCTAATCTTGCCCAGAGCCACCAGGCTCCGTATGCTTTCTGATTTGCGTTTAAAGGTTGAGTATGCGCTGCGCCACAATTATACCAATCAACTCCTTCCGCATGCGCTGGATCTTCCTGCCACTCGATTGCCCAGTTCCCGACTACTGGACCTCCAACAGAGTTATAATAATTGCAATTGTCATTTACATATTCATAATAATTACCATCAGGGTCATGACGGTCAAAATCCGCAAAATCAAAAAGCCATCTGCTGTTGTGTTCGCAATATGCCCTTATAGAATCATTTGCGGCTTTGTTGTTTGCATCGTTGTTTATGTCAACATGCCCTGTCATATATATGAACATTACATCAGGATAATCTTCTTCTAATTGTGTCATAGGTTCAAGATAATAGTCCCACAGATGCCCCGAAGAATATCTCCCGCTCACCTGCCCGCACCATGACCATATAATAACGTTGACATCCGAGTGGGACGGGTCATTTAGATATTCTCTGGTTTCATTAACCCATTGTGGATAATATCCAACATCGCCACTCATCGCGTAATCATGCAAATCGAGAGCTCCTCCAGTTCCACCATTATTCCATGCAAAAATATTATTTGGCAAGGAAAGACCTTTCCCTCCGTTATTTGCAAATTCTACAAGTCCTTCCATACCGGACGTTATCTGACTGCCATGCGAGGTATGTCCGTAACCTATATGGAGTGTTCTTTTAGCTTCTTCGATCCAGCCTTGCGGTATTCTGGTTATATCTGTACAGTGATGGTCTATTGTCGAACCTGAGAAATGGAAATTATCTTCTTTTTCGCAGGAAGAGCCGGCTAATAGGATAAAGAGTATTACCAAACAAAAAAATGATAATTTTTTCATTTATTCCACCTTATATTTATAGCGGATATATATAATTGTATGAATTACGGGCTTTCGTGTCAAGGAGTTATTTTGAAAACGAAAAAATTGCCGGATATTCCGTAATGGTTGGCGGAACATTTAAAATACTAGCGTATCCTTTATATTGGTAGTCCCTGGAGCGTCGAAGCCGCCAAACCGTTAGTCGACTAAAAAAACAATTACGAGCGGAAGAAATGAATAAGCCATAAATAAGTAATCCCTAATAGAAAAACGTAATTCACTTATCATAACCCTTTTTTCCCCGACCCGATATGCTTTGGCGTGAAGCCCTAAAGCTAACTGTTCGGCTCTCCTGATTGAAGAATTTATAACAGGAAAAATCAAAGAGAAAAGATCTTTTCCTATTCTGATATATCCGCACCTCGCTTTCTGCACCAGAACTGCTTTCTTTCCTTCCTTGAACATAAAAGGAATAAACCGGAAAATAAAAATCATAATCATAGGTATTTCTCTTATGGTTTCGGATTTAAAGCGCGAAAAAAACCCGGAAAAACTATCCGCAAGGTTAATAGGAGAAGTGGTAAGTCCAAAAAGCATGGCACTCAAAACAAGCAGAAATATTCGCATAGAGTAAAATAATCCTCTGTAAAGACCCTCCGAAGTGCCGTTTAACCTTCCTAATTTAAACAATATTTCTCCTGGAGTTAAAAATAAATGTAAAACGAAGGTCAATAAACACAATATCAAAAACGGAGTAAGACCTTTAAATATCTTCCTTGTCGGTATTTTGGAGAAGGCAAACGGGAACACTATCACCAGAGAAAGCAGAAAATAAGCATAAAAATTTTTAACAAATAAAACAGCTATAAAACATAAAAAAACAAAGAATAATTTGGCTCTTGGATCAAGGGAATGAATTAGAGAATCCCGGGGATAAAAGGCAAAGTTCACTTATTCAAAAGTATACTCTTTATTAAACCTAAAAAAAGCGGAGAAGGATTCAGAAGGCGAGCTTTAAACTCCGGATGAGCTTGAGTTCCAACAAAAAACGGGTGACCCGGTAATTCCATAAATTCCATAAGCGGCTCGCCGGTGGGAGGTCTATGCAATCCGCTAAAGATGACTCCCGCCTTTTCGAAATCTTCCACATACTCAGGATTTACTTCGTATCTGTGTCGATGGCGTTCAATAACGACCGGTTCTCCCGCATCTAAGATACCCAGTCTGAATTTTTCTTTTATTTCTTTTAATCTTTTCTCATCGGCTTTTAATCTTCCCGTCTTTTTGTACCATTCGAATACTTTTGTATCTCTTTTTAGTTGTGCAGCATAAGCTCCCAGACGCATTGTCGCTCCTATTTTCTTCTCTTCGATAAGTTTCTCCTGTTTACCGTAAAAATTTATAACTTTATATGGAGCATCAGGATCTGCCTCTATGGTATTGGCTCCGATGAGTCCCATAACATTCCTTGCATACTCAACCAGAGCAAGTTGCATGCCGAGACACAATCCGAGGAAAGGAACTTTATTTTCACGGGCAAACCGGATACTTTCAATTTTACCTTCGAACCCTTCCTCGCCAAAACCTCCGGGAACAATTATACCGTCTACATCCTTAAGACATTCGGTTCCTTCTTTTTCGATATCCTTGGAATCAATCCATTTAATATTCACTCCCACCTTATCCTCGGCACCTGCATCTATCAAGGCTCTGGATACCGAAATATAAGAATCTCTAAGAGAAAACTTACCTATATCAAGATATTTGCAAACCATTGCTACGTTGATACTTATTTTGGGATTCATTATTCCATCCAACAATTCGGTCCACCTGCTCCAATCGGGTTTTTTTCTAACCGGAAGCATCAATTTATCAAGCAGTTTCTTCCCTAAGTTTTCTCTCTCGAAATTTACAGGAACTTCATATATACAATCAGTATCTGGAGCAGAAATAACACAATCGGCTTCAATATTGGCATAAGTTTCAATTTTCTTTCTCCTTACAGGGTCGAGGGGAGTTTTTGCCCTGCAAAGTATGATATCCGGTAATATCCCATGCTCCGAAAGCTGTCTTATAGCCTGCTGAGTCGGCTTGGTCTTCATTTCATCAATATGAGAAGGAATGGGAAGATAGGAAAGCATAACGATGGCTAAATTTTCTTTTCCCGCCATTCGTATAAGGCTTCTTACCGCGAAAAGATAAGGCATATTCTCATAGTCTCCTATCGTTCCTCCGATTTCTACTATTCCTACATCAAAATTCTCAGAAGCTTTCTTTATTCTGCTGATTATTTCGTCGGGAATGTGTGGGATGAATTGAACTGTTTGGCCTAAATATTCACCAGCTCGTTCCCTATCGATTACACTTTTATAAACCTGACCTGTGGTAATATTATTTCCTCTTGGAATATCTTTAGAAAGGAATCTTTCGTAATTGCCGAGATCTTGATCTATTTCCCCTCCATCATCGGTCACCCACACCTCACCGTGTTCGGTCGGTCTTAAAGTTCCGGCGTCATAGTTTATATAAGGATCAATTTTAATGGCAGTGGTCGAATAACCGTAATTCTCTATTATTTTTCCTATTGAGGAAGTAGCTACACCCTTACCAATACCACTTAATACTCCTCCAACTACTATTATATATTTAGAAGCCATTTGAAGTGTGTTATTTCTCCTTAAAATGATTTACGATTCTTCTTCCTCCTCGTTTTCCGATTCTTCTATTTCTTCTTCCTCTTCCTCTTCTTCTTCGTATTCGACTTCTTCCTCTACTTCAGGTTCTTCTTCGATTCCGGGTTCTTCCTCTTCAACATCGAATTTTTCATCTTCAGTCTCTTCTTCGTCTTCTTCATCTTCTTCTTCAAACACCTCTTCCTCTTCTCCGATTCCTTGTATCTTTTCCATTTCATCTACGATTTCTTCCGGCATGGTTTCAACTTCTTCCATTGTTATTTCACCTCCTGCATTTTCTTTATTCTTTTTTTGCAGTTCTTCGTATTTTATCTTCTGTTCTTTTAAATATTCTCTCTCCGAAAGCACTACATTTCTTCTGTCCACATCGATTTCTATAACCTTTAATTTTAATTTATCTCCCAAGGAATATCCCTCCTCTGGTTTCTTGAGATTTTTCTTGGTTAGATGAGAAAAGGGAACAAAGCCTTTGAGCCCTTTGCCAAGAGAAACAATCACTCCCCTAGGAAGCATTTCGAAAACGGTTCCGATAATGTTGCTATCTACGGGGTATTTTTTGGCGAACATCCTCAAAGGGTCGTCCTTAAGCTGTTTTAAACCAAGGGAAATACGTCTTTCTCCCACGTTAACCGAAAGGACTTTACACTTGATGCTTTTCCCCTTGTCAAGAACGTCTCGAGGGTGATTAATCCTCTGGGTCCATGATATATCGGATATATGAAGAAGCCCTTCTACTCCTTCCTCTAATTGAATAAAGGCACCAAAAGATGTTAGATTGACGACTTTACCTTTAACTGTGGAACCTTCCGGATACTTCTCCACTACGCCTTCCCATGGATCCGGAACTGCCTGACGCAATCCCAAAGAAATCTTCCTGGCTTTCTCATCTACTTCCAAGACTATTGCTTCTACTTCCTGCCCGACTTTCATGAGATCGGACGGATGTTTTATATGCTTGGTCCAGGACATCTCGGAAATATGTATAAGTCCCTCAACACCAGATTCAAGCTCAATAAAGGCCCCATAATCAGTAAGGGAAACTATCTTCCCTGTAATCTGATTGCCAATCTGATAGCGCTCCATCACATTTGTCCAGGGATCCGGCTGCAACTGCTTCAAGCCCAAAGACACTCTCTTGGAATCTTCGTCTACTTCTTTTACTATTACCTTGATAACGTCGCCTATCGAAAGCATTTCGGAAGGATGATTTATTCGCCTCCAGGACATATCGGTTATATGTAGAAGACCATCTATACCATCCAATTCGATAAAAGCTCCAAATTCGGTAATGTTTTTGACGGTTCCCTCTACTATTTGACCTTCTTTTATCTCTTCAAGAAACTCTTTTACCCTTGCTTCCTGTTTTTCACTCAGGAGGACCCTTCTCGACACCACTATATTCCTTCGTTTAAAGTTTACTTTTATTATTCTGACTTCGAATTTGTCACCGATATCAATATCCAATTCCCGTGCGGGCTTTAAATCAATCTGAGAACCGGGAAGGAAAGCCTCCGTCCCAAACACCTTTACCATAAGCCCGCCTTTAACTCTTCTTACCACCTCGCATTCTACCGGGACATCGTCCTTGTGTGCTTCCGTGACCTGGTCCCAGACCATCATGAAATCCGCTTTTTTCTTCGAAATGGTTGCAAGACCTTGAGTACCGCCTATGTCATCAAGGTAAACATCAATAACATCTCCGACAGAAAAATCCGAAACGGAATCAAAATCTCCGATAGGGATAACGCCCTCCGACTTAAGACCGACATTGACTAAAACTTCATTGTCGGTAATCTTTACAATTTTACCTTTAACCAATCCGCTTCCCGGAGATTCGTTCTCCAGATATTTATTAAGCAGTTTGGTTGCATCTTTTTCACTTATAGGTTCTATTATAGAATTTAATTCTTTGCTCATGTAGCATCTCCTCCTTATTTATATCAATTTCTTTTAGTTTTTTAATTACTCCTTTAATAATCCAATCAGGGGTAGAAGCTCCTGATGCTATACTTACCCTTTTGACATCGGTGAACCATTTGTCCTTTATTTCCTTTGCTTCTTCTATATTATATGTAAGACAACCCTCTTCTCTTGCAATTCCGGCAAGCCTCGAAGTGTTAGCGCTTCTCTTTCCTCCAACTATTATCATAATATCAGACTTTTTCGCAAGTCTTTTAACTTCTTTTTGTCTCTTGCTCGTAACATCACAGATTGTATTAAATACCTTTATTTCCAGAACCCGGGGCAAAAGATAGTCTACGACTTTATTAAGAGTATCCTGAGACTGCGTTGTCTGTACAACCAGTCCTACTTTACTATCTTTTATTTTCAAGCCTCCGACAGACTCTATTACGTGAACCTTTCCTTGCGTTCCTCCCACGATACTTATTACTTCAGGGTGTTCTTTCTCTCCTATAACATAAGTTTCATAGCCTTCCGAGACAAGCTGTTTGGCTCTTTCCTGTGCTTTTTTTACAAGGGGACAAGTCGCATCCACTTCCTTAAGCTTTTTTTCTCTGATTTTCTTTAGTATTCCCGGGTGAACTCCATGCGAGCGAATGATGACATACCCAGTATCGATTTCGGAAAGGTTGTCCGCCGCTACTATACCTTCCTCTTCCAATTTTTTTACTACTTGGGGATTGTGTATTATATGTCCAAGAGTCCAGACCTTTTCATCTGTTTCTCTCCTCACCTGGCGTGCTATGCTTATCGCTCTTTTCACACCAAAGCAGAAACCCATATTTTTCGCAAGTTTGATTTCCATTAAGTCAAACCTTTTATTCTTTCCATAATTAACTCTGTTAATTCTTTAGCATTTTCCGAGGTAGCCCGCTCGTAATCAGGATAAATGGGACTATCGAACTTCAAAGTAAGCGGCGTCTGGCGTAATAAATGTTTTTTCATTGATTCATGAGTCCCATTAATCAGGGCCGGAACCACAGGTACTTTAGCCTTGATTGAAAGATATCCGACTCCAGGATAAGCCGGGAGAAATTCATTGGTTTTAGACCGCATCCCTTCCGGAAATACCATTACAGCTTTTCCTTCTTTTAAAAGATTAATGAAATCTTTCATGACTTTAACTCCAGGGCTATCCGTATCGATAGGTATAGCGCAAACACTTTTTAAGACCCAGGAAACAGTCTTATTTACAAAAAGACCTTTTTTAGCCAGGAAATAAATAGGGCGGAAAACAATTCCGCACCCCACAAGAGGAGGGTCATAATTGGAACGATGATTGGGAGCAATGATTACACCTCCCTTTCTCGGAATGTTGCTTATCCCATCTATTCTAAGGCCAAGGATTCGATAAAACCAGTAGAAGAGAATTCGACCTATCTTATAAGGGACCGGCGCCTTCATTAAGCTTTTTTATTTCTGAAATGACAATGTTTACCTGCTCATCAATGGAGAGCGAACTCGTATCAAGCAAATATGCATCGGCAGCTTTTTTTAAAGGGCTTTCCTTTCTTGTCGAATCATGATGATCTCTTCTTTTCAGATCTTTTTTCACATCTTCAAGATCACCTGCGCTGTACTGCTTATCTCTTCTTGCTGCTCTGACACTTATATCTGCGTCCATATAGAATTTTATATCCGCATCAGGGAAAACTACTGTTCCGATATCTCTGCCTTCAACTATTGCATTTCTGTCATCCACTATCTCTCTTTGAATACCCACAAGATATTTTCTCACTTCTTTTATCTTGGAAACAGGAGTAACGGCTTTATTGACTTGTTCTGTACGTATTTTATCACTTACGTTTTCACCATTAACTATCGTTCTTTGTTCACCATTAGTCTTCTCAATCTCTATACACAATTCATCTAAAATCTGGATAACCTTATCTTCATCATTGGGATCTATACCTTGTTTCAAAACAAAATAAGCTACTGCCCTATAGGTCGCTCCGGTATCAAGGTATATCCAACCCAGTAGCTTCGAAACTTTTCTCGCTGTAGTTGTCTTGCCCGATCCTGAAGTTCCGTCGATTGCAACTACAAATCCCATAAATCAATATATAACTATATAAAGAAAATTCAAGATGTCAAGTAACATTGTGTTTTTTTTGGGAGAGTTCATGCACATGGTGGTACAGTCAGGAAGTTAAATATTATGAGCGATAAGACCGTAAAAGAGTTGGAGATATAATTAAGAGCTTGAAATTTAAAAGAAAAGGGGCTAAAATAGCCCCACCATGAATGTTATGTATAGAAATATAGTTAACAATCAACTAAAAGACAAGTCCCTGATTTACGATTTAAGGAGAGAGATGGTTGATTTTTGTTTGAGAGGTCACTCATACAGGAAAACATCTGAATTTTTTGAAAACTCCCCAGGTAGATATAAAACATATCGATGATATACCCGAGTTTTATCCTTTTTATAAAACTTTAAACCTGCCAGGATATCAAATAACTGCAAGGGATGTAAGGAATTCATACAAAGGACGGCAAACACCAAAAGATATAATACAAGAATATAACTTACCAATTGAAATCCTCGTCTTGTCTCCTGTTGTAATTGATGGTATATTGTATAAGAAACAAAAAATTAAATCATTTTTTAAACTGAGAAATGACTACTCTAAAGATAAAGATAATGTGTACCATCATGTGTCTGTTTTCCCCGTTTTTTCGCGGCTGCCCCTTTTTAATCGTGTTTGGAGAAATATTTAAAATATAGGGGTGATTGGAGGTCTTGACAATCCTTGTCTTAACGCTACCATAAGCATATGAAAAAGATAGGAATCGTAACTCCCGGAGGTGACGCACCCGGGATGAACACTGCAATCGGCGCCATACTGAGGCTTTGCAGGAACAAGAATGAAAAGCTCATTGGTATCAACGACGGATATAGCGGTCTGATAAAAAAAGATTTTTTTGATTTCAAGAACACCCGCTCGGACTTTATTATGGGTTTAAGCGGGACGATACTTCATTCGGCAAGAATGCCCTCATTTGCGGAAGAAAAAGTCATTAAAGAAGCAGCAAAAAATCTGATAAAAGAGAAAATAGAAGGCTTGATAGTCATCGGAGGAGACGGCTCTTTCAGAGGAGCGCTGGCTTTAAATAAATATTCCGGAGTACCGGTTGTCGGCATTCCGGCAACGATAGACAACGATATTTACGGAACCGACGAAACCATTGGTTTTGATACAGCCTGCAACACAGCTTTGGAAGCAATAAATAAAATAAAAGATACGGCAATGTCATTCGAGCGGATCTTCGTCGTCGAAGTAATGGGAAAGAAAAGAGGATTCCTTGCACTTGAGGTTGGTATAGTAGCCGGAGCGGAAGCAATTTTAATTCCTGAGGTAGAATCACCACTCACGGAAATAGTTGAAGGTCTTAAGAAAGAAAGGGAAAAGGGACAGACTGATGCAATAATAGTGATGGCAGAAGGAGTAACGAATAGAGATAAAATTACTTCTTTCATAGAAGAAAAAACTAAATGTCCTACAAGAAAATCCGTTCTCGGCTACATACAAAGAGGCGGTTCGCCAACAAGAAGAAGCAGAATGCTGGCGGTTGAGTTCGCAAGTCATGCTTATGAGTTGATAAAAACTGCTCCTGCAGGACCTAAAATGATTGGCCTGGACGGCGAAAGAGTTATCACAATGGACCTCGAACAGTCGGTTGAAGGTCATAAGGAAATAGACTTCGAGAGATACGAGCTCCACAGGCTATTATCGAATATATATTAGAAAAGAAGTTTCGGGTTGCCGGTTTCGGGATTAGTATATTAGTAAACCAGTAAACCAGTAAACCAGTAACAAAGAAGACTTCAGTATCTACATATCCTACATGTCTATTAAACAGATCCTTCGAATCTCAGTTAAATAGTGAAATTGAAAAATGGCTAAATAGTAAAAAAATAAATCCGGTAAACAGTACTCAAAATTTCCCCCTTTTTGGTTTTATTATAACAAGAAGTATTTTTTTCGATGCCTTTTACCTGGAAAAATCCAATATAAAACATTACGAATATTCGATTTCCGAATTTCTAGCACAAATTTTTGGAGAGAGGCAAGACAATTATCACCCCTTGACAAGTCTGATAATCGTTGTATTATTATTAATGAAAAATTCCTGCTTTTGCTAACACTGATTTAAATTTAAACTAAAAAACACAACGACAAAAAAGGAGGTAAGGTATGATTGAACCGGTAGGAAGACGTGTTTTGGTAAAAAGAATAGAAGAAGAAGAGAAGAAAAAGGGTGAAATTATTATACCCGATACCGCGAAAGAAAAACCTTCGCAAGGTATTGTCGAGGGTGTGGCAAAAGTCAAGAAGGACGATGACCCTCTTCCGGTTAAGAAGGGAGATAAAATTCTCTTTGGCAAGTATAGTGGAACCGAAATTGAGTATAAGGATGAAGAATATCTGATATTAAATGAAGAAGATATTCTTGCGAAAATAGGATAAAAGGAGGTATTAATATGGCAGCTAAAGAAATTATATATGCTCAGGAAGCGAGCAATGCTCTCAGGGCAGGTGTGACCAAGCTTACTAAAGCTGTAAGGATAACCCTTGGCCCTAAGGGCAGGAATGTTGCTCTGGAGAAAAGCTGGGGAGCTCCCACAGTAACAAAAGACGGTGTTACCGTTGCTAAAGAAATAGAGTTGGAAAATCCTTTTGAAAATATGGGTGCGCAGATGGTGAGAGAGGTTGCAGCCAAAACCAGTGATGTTGCCGGAGACGGCACCACGACTGCGACTGTTCTTGCCGAGGCAATTCTATTGGAAGGGATGAAGAATGTTGCGGCCGGCGCCAACCCGATGGCTTTGAAAAGAGGAATGCTTATGGCAGTCGAAAAGGTAGTTGAAGAACTTAAAAAGCTTTCTCAGACTGTTAAAGGAAGAGAAGAGATAGAACAGGTGGCTACGATTTCGGCGAATAATGATAAGGAAATAGGGCAGATCATTGCCGATGCTATGGAAAAAGTGGGGAAAGACGGAGTTATTACAGCCGAGGAAGGCAAGGGTTTGAAGACGGAGCTCGAAGTAGTTGAAGGAATGCAGTTTGACCGTGGATTTATTTCTCCGTATTTTATAACAAATCAGGAAGAAATGTCGGTCGAGCTGGACGAACCGTATATTCTCATACATGACGGCAAGCTTTCAGCTATGAAGCCTCTGTTGCCTCTCTTAGAGAAAATTTCCCAGCAGGGAGTACCGCTGCTCATAATTGCGGAAAGCGTTGAAGGTGAGGCGCTTGCAACACTCGTCGTCAACAAGCTTAGAGGAACTTTGAATGTGGCTGCGATTAAGGCTCCGGGATACGGAGATAGAAGAAAAGAAATGTTAAAAGATGTTGCTATTCTAACCGAAGGACAGTTCATTTCCGAAGAGGTTGGAATTAAATTGGAAGCCGTTCAGATGTCCGACCTTGGGAGATGCGATAGAGTAAAAATCGATAAAGATAATACGACTATAATTGGCGGCAAAGGTAAAAGCGATAAGATAAAAGGCAGGATTCAGCAAATTAAAACAGAAATGGATGCAACGACATCCGATTACGATAAAGAGAAGCTTCAGGAGAGACTTGCAAAACTCGCCGGCGGTGTAGCTGTTGTCAAGGTAGGTGCAGCTACTGAAGTTGAAATGAAAGAGAAGAAGGCAAGAGTTGAAGATGCTCTTCATGCTACAAGAGCAGCTCGAGAAGAAGGGATTATTCCCGGCGGAGGAGTAGGTCTCCTGCGTACAAAACCTGCTATCAAAAAATTTGCCTCGACCCTCGAGGGAGACGAAAAGCTGGGAGCTGAAATAATTGGAAAAGTTCTTTCCGAGCCTCTAAAGTGGATTGCGACCAATGCAGGAGAGGAAGGCGCGGTAATAGTTGAGCATGTGTCGAAGGAAAAAGATGTGAATTTTGGTTTTAACGCCGAAACACTACAAATTGAAGATTTGATGAAAGCGGGAATTGTTGACCCTACAAAAGTGGCAAGAACTGCGCTGCAGAATGCGGTTTCGGTTGCCTCTCTGCTCACAACTACCGAAACTTTAATTGCGGAAAAGAAAGAAGAAAAGGAAGGTACTCCTGGAATGCCCGGCGGAGGTATGCCGCCGATGTAAAATCGAGCAGAAAAATTAAAATGGGGCAGTTAATCTGCCCCATTTTTATTTTTTCTGGCTATATATAAAATTCTCTTTGTAAATCTATCTGTTCTGGAGTGCTCAAAACATTTAAAAGTTTCGATGACGTGAAAATCTGAAGTTTTAAGTCCGTATTTTATTTCGTCCTCGTTATAACCCCTTTCTTTGTGGATTTCGTCGACTCTTTGCCAGGTTGCATCCTTTTTTATAAAAAGAGTTAAATGAAGAGTGAGCGTTTTGTCGTCTTTATTATAAACATTTCTCCAGATGCTCATAAGATTTTTGTTTTCTTCTCGAACATCTCTTCCCGAGACACACTTTAGTCCGTAGGGTGTATTCAAATCAAATATGAAATACCCTTCATCTTTAAGAGCTTCTTTAATTGAACTGAAAGCTTCTATAAGGTTTTCTAATTGAAGAATATAATTTAAAGAGTCGAACATAGAAACCGCAAGGTTGAAACGGTTTACGAAAGGGAGTCTGATTGCATTTGCTTGTACCAGAGGCAGATTAGGTTCTTTTTCTTTTGCGACTTTCAACATCTCTATAGAATTGTCAACTCCTAATAACGGTTTTAAATTTCTCTTTGCCAGTGGTATTATTGAGTTTCCCGTACCGCAGGTTACGTCCAGTAAAGGGGTAGTTTTGATGTTGAAGAGTTTGGCCGTATCCATTATATACTCTGCCCATTTTTCGTAACTGACATCTCTCATAAGGACGTCGTAGTAGTTGGCTATATTGCTGTAAGGTTTATTGAAATTGTTGGAAGACGATTTCTCCATCCTTTATAGTGAATACTCCTCCCGGGATTTCCGGTATGAAGGGCAAATATCCGGCTTTATATAAAGTAAAGATAGATTGTGCGTAATAATTTTTATCTATATAGAATTTTTTATACTGATTTGAAAGAGTTTTTGTGATGCCTTCGATAGCTTTCTCTTTGAATATTGGACTTGAAGACGACTCGTACAAATTTAAGTATAAATGTAAGGTTATTTCAACTCCTTTCCCTTGAATAAGCGTCCAGGTTGCGAATTTAAGAGCCAGTTCGGGTGCGTCTTTCTTATAAGAGGCGAGAAGGAACCATTTTGATGCTTCTTTAGGATTTTTGTTATGTATATAATAGATAAAACCCTTTGTAAATGGAATTTGCCAGAGCTCCGGATTGTCCCTCATTCCCTTATCAAGAAATTCTAAAGCCAAATTGCTTTGATGCGCATTTGTTGTAAGCAATATCGTTCCCAGTGTATAAGGGGGTATAAATTTAGGGTCAAGATCGGTAATTATGTTAAGCATATGGTAAAGGTAAGGATAACTTTTATCGCTCAGGCGATGTTTGCCGAAATAAGTTCCGGTTTCAATCCATAAAAAATCTGCCAGAAGGATGTCGAATCCGCCGGTTATTGCCTTTACGAATTTATTTGAAGGGAAATAAAGCAGTTCCTCTCTTTGCTGCTTTGGAATCCATCTAAATCCCTTTATTTCTATCAAAGCAAGAAATAAAAGCAGAATTAAGCCAAACAGTAATCTTTTCATACAAATTCTTTTTTCGAGTAGAGAAAAGATGAAAAAATGATTAAAACAAAAGAATACAGAAGAGAATAAGAAAAAGCCAAAAGATAAGAATGTATTGACAGAGGGAGATGGTAAATTACTGTCGATTTTACGTTAAACACGGAAAAATTTGGTAATACGTAATACGGAAAATTCATCAGCGCGGACAGACCTGGTACTTTAAGCAGTTCCGTTAAATCTTTAAGATAGAAGGTAAGGTGTGCTATAAAGAAAAGTAGCAACGCCGTAATCCCGGAAGTTAATGGAGTCATGAAACAGGAAAGAAAAATAGCAACAGCGTCAAGCAACAAAAATTCGAACAGTAAGAAATAAAGAACATTGAACAAATAAATATCTATAGTTCGTAGATAAAATTTGGAAAATATTAAAAAAATCAAAAACAATAAGATTTGAACGACTACGATGAGATAATACAATCCCAAAAATTTGCCGGCTACGAATTCAAGTGCACTTACAGGTTTGGATATTATGGAAAATATGGTTTTCCTTTCGATTTCCTGATGAAATATTCTTGTCCCGATGAAAATCACAATAAAAACACCAAATATTTCCACAATGCTTATTCCAAAATCCTTTATTATCTTCGGGGCCTGTCCTATTGATATAGGTACAAAAATCTTGGATGAAGCCATCAACAAAAAACCAACAACTGTTATTGAGATAAGGATTTTGTCTCTTATTGCTTCTTTAAATGTATTCTCGGCTATTGTTAATATCTTATTCATTTATCGTGTTTATAAAGTGTTCTTCAAGAGTTCTTTTTACCGGAATAACTGAGATGATTTTACCTCCCTTATTTATTATTTCTTTAACAACTTTATTTCTTGTTTTTTCGCTTTCGATCCGGAGAAAATTTGTGCTGGCTTCAATTTTTATTTCTCCGTATTTTTTAAATTTTTCTGGTTCTTTTACTTCCTCGAATTCTATTTCTATATATTTCGTCTCTCTACCGAGGATATCTCTAATCGTGCCGATCTGTTTCATCTTTCCGTCTATTATTATTCCCACTCTGCTGCATATGGCTTCTACGTCGGAAAGGATATGCGATGAAAATAAAACAGTCTTGCCTTTACCGTTCACTTCAACAATCAAATCCTTTATTTCTCTTCTCCCAAGAGGGTCGAGACCGGAGAGGGGTTCGTCGAGGACGATAAAATCCGGGTCTCCTATAATTGATTGAGCGAAACCTATTCTCTGAATCATCCCTTTTGAGTATGCTCCTATTCTTTTGTTAATGTTGTTTTCCAGTCCAACCATTGCCAGTTTTTCTTTTGCTTCTTTTTTAGAAAGATTTTTATTGTATAATTTTGCGTAAAAGCGGAGCAATTCTTCTCCGGTTAAATTCGGGTAAAATGAGGGATTTTCCGGTAAGAAACCAAGCTTGTTTCTTGCCTCCAGCGGTCCTAAATTACCGAATAGTTTTATCTCGCCAGAGGTCGGTTGGAGTAAACCGGTTATTATTTTAAGTGTCGTTGTTTTTCCCGCTCCGTTCGGACCCAGTAAACCGTATATTTCACCTTCTTCGATTTCAAGGTCGAGGCCATCTATCCCTATAGATTTTTTCATCAAGAAAGGAGAACGGTATATTTTGACCAGGGACTTAATGTCTAATATTTTCATTGCCAGTAACCCGCTATTCTTTCCCTACAATCGGGACAACTTCCTTTTTTGATGTTATTCTCAAGAATGTAATATCCGCGCCTTTTTATTAATAACTTCCCGCAGTTAGGGCAGTAAGTATTCTCGGCGGTATGACCTATTTTTACATTACCGACATAAGAGTATTTGATTCCCATCTCAAGGGCTATTTCTCTAGCCGTTTCTACGGTTTTTAATGGAGTTTGAGGTAGGTTTTCAAGCTTATAGGTAGGGAAAAATCTGGAAAAATGTATCGGAACATTATTTCCTAAGTTATTTAGAATCCAGCTAATCATTTCCTTTATTTCTTTTTTCTCATCGTTTATTGTCGGAATGACCAGGTAGGTAATCTCTACCCAGACTCCTCCACTTTTAAGTCTCTTTAAAGTGGCAAGGACAGGTTCGAGACTGCCGGAAGATACATTTCTGTATGAATCGTTTTTAAAAAATTTAAGGTCAATATTGGCTCCGTCAAGAAAGGGTATAAGATCCGAAACCGGTTTTTCGTTTAGATAACCGTTGGAATGATAAATGTTTTTGATGCCTTTTTTCTTTGCGAGCTTTGCAGAGTCAAGCATATATTCTACAAAAACCGAAGGTTCTGTATATGTATATGCTATCGAACTTATGTTGTATTTATTCTTATAATACAATACGTCTTCGAGCAACTCTTCCGGGGAAAGTTTGTAATTACTTGTTTCTTCAGGAGCAACCTGGGATATATCGTAATTCTGGCAGTATTTACAAGTAAAATTACAGCCTGCTGTGGCAATCGAATAAGCGTTAGTCCCTGGAAGAAAATGGTAAAGAGGCTTCTTTTCGATCGGGTCAATGTGAACGGCACAGGGATTGCCATAAGCCAGAGTATATAATTTTCCGCCTCTGTTTTCGCGTACTCTGCAAAAACCTCTCTGTCCTTCTTTTAATATGCACTCGTGAGGACAGTTCTGACACTGTACGGTATTTCCTTCTTTTTTTGTCCAATATGATGCTATTTTTGGTTTGACGTAGTAGCCTTTAGGCGATGTTTTCGCTAAAGCGGTCAACGGCAAAACCGCAAGGGTTTTCAAAAATTCTCTTCTGTCCATTTTAGTAAATTTTAATATAAAATTTTTTATTGTCAAGTATGCCTACAATCCCTCTTCACACAAAATTTCTTAACAACAAATAGCACAAATTGCACAAATATATAAAGGATATTTTTTTTATTAATAAAAAGTAGAATTCCTTTTGTTTTTATTCGTGCTATTCGTGTAACCCGTCGTTCCTAATTCTAGGATGGGTTAGGTTTTAAACAACAAAATTTTTCTCTGTGTTCTCAGTGTGTTTGTTTTATCTCTGTGCGCTCTGTGGTTAATTCTTTTTAAGTTTTTCCTTGATGGATTTTACTTTTCCATCCATGGTCAATTCTTTATCCTTTCTTTCATCCAATTTGATTGTGGTTACAACTCTTTTAACTTCACCTCCAAATACAATGTTGTGCATTTTACCCGCGATCGTTAACAAATGTTCGGTGGAGGCTGATTCTATAATCGTTCCCATAGGTGTTAACTGGTATTCTATATCTTTTTCGTTTTCCAGAACGTCTATTGCTCGGGCTACAAAACGACTTACGGACGCAGTCCCTGTTCCTATCGGTACAACACTTATTTCCATAATAGCCATTAAAACCTCCAAACTTTTGGAAATTCAGGTGCTTTCAATTGGTTTATTGTTTAAGCTAATATCCTTCAAATTTCAATTGTTTTTCCCGCCGCAATCTGTATATATTTGTCTTTATACTTACTCTCAAAAATCTTCTGTGCCTCATAGCCAGTGCAGTGCGTCGGCCCAACCTTTTCGATTCCAAATTCCTTGAACTTTTCTACGATAAGTTCTACTTCTCTATTGTCCGTATCCATTAAATGGAATCCACCGAAGACAAAATCGATTTTATCTTCAGGAAAGTTGCTTTTTACTTCCATTATAATTTTTATGATGCCTGAATGAGAACAGCCGGTAATTATTGTAATCTCCTTTTCCATTTTTACGATAAGAGCCAGTTCGGCTATATATGAACCTTTATAACTGCCTGCAATCTCACCGGTCGCAAAAATATTATCTTTAACTTTTGTAAGTCCCTCTGTTAGAATAAGATTACCACCGAGAGAAACGACTTTCTCTTTGAATCCCTCACCAAAGTTAGGGCATCCGTAAACATTTATCCCCTTTTTCTTTTTCAATAATTCCCATAAACCTCCCGTGTGGTCCCAGTGGTCATGAGATATAACCACTTTTTCTATTTTTGAAATATCTATATCCAGGTTTTTCATATTTTCGAACAGATACTGTGATTTTTCTCCCGTATCGAACAGAACAGTCTTATCAACTAAACAGGAAAATCCCCACCCGGGTATAAATTTTTCGTTTAAATTAGTGTTATCAAAGACTATTTTTAATTCCATTTTATATCCCCTCCTGTTTTCTTTTTAATTCCATATCGATACTGCCATTGGGCAACAACCAATCCGGATGCGTCTCGCCGTTTTCCTCCATTTTATACCTGACACAGCTTTCCCAATCACCTTTACAGTAAAGTTCCACCCATCTTCGGTCAAGAATACCCTTTTCATAGAAATTTTTCATCGGACACACCGGATACCATTTACATTCGGAAAGTAAAACTTTGAGTTTACTATAATCTCTTTTTATCTTTTCTTTATCGGTGTTATCAAAAACCAGAGCGGTTGGATGAGTCAGAGGATATATCTTCTTTTTCCGAGTTAGAAGGAGTTTCCCGTAGAGATTTTCAAGATCTTCTTTCTTTTCGGGTATAGAGTAATCGTATTTCTCCAATATATAACGCGCAGCATAACATCCAAGTGGAGATATTATCTCGGGTTCGATAAGATCTATCTCTTGGTCGAGATATTCTGAACAAGCGTCTATTTCTTCCTGTCTGGGTTTCCGGTAATTAGGAAGCATACATTTAACAAGATTTGTTAAGTATAGATTATTTCTTTCTATACCGAGTTCGCCGAGTAATTCGTCCAGCACCTTTCCTGTTGGTCCTACAAACATCTTTCCTTCTTCATCTTCTTTTTCACCCGGAGCTTGAGCTACCAGCATAACCCTGGCTTTTGGATTTCCTTCCCCGGGAAGCGCGTTTTTTCTCGTTTCGGATAAAGGGCATTTGTTACAGTGTTTTATTTCCTCTATCATCTTATGAAAATCTAATCTGGCTATCATTTAATTCCTCTCGTAAGATGAGTTATGATTGCAAACCAGAATAATGTCACCCACTTCGCAGTCCACATCCTTCGCGATTACGGGGCACTTTGCCATAAACAGAAAAAATATTGGTCTTTTTTCATGGGATAAGGTTTCGTAATTTCCCTGTCCTTTGCTAATTACCACATCGGATTTTTTAAATATATCAATAAAATTCTTTGAGCACAGAGGAATAATGGTACCTGGAACTTCTGAGCCGCTCGATATAATTTTAGCAAAATTATCTATCCCCGCCTCGATGGCGTCCTCTTTTAAAGCGTCATTTATTATAGGTTTTTCTCTTACCGCATATATTATTTCTTTTTCAGGATAAATTCTTTTTAATTCTTCTAATAATATACAATCAAAAACAGTCTCGCCGGCATTATCTCCAATATACAAAATTTTATTGGCGTTCCTTATGGCTTTCTTGAAAGAATTGAAATCGAAAATGGAGTCTTTTTCCTCTTCTATAATTCTCTGTTCCTTTTGAAGTATTTTTGCTAGTTCTTTTTCGACGTTCAGAGAATTTTTGGTTCCGTAATCGATTATATTACCCGCGATTGCCAGTTCAACCGCCATGAGCAGTCTATCGTTAGCCGATTTTACCTTTTTCTTTAGTTCAGGGTACATTTTTAACGTTTGCTCGGTAGCTCTCTCCTTTAATTTTTTATATGGGTCTTCTTGTCCTGTTACTTTTTTCACAATATCATGTATTGTTTTTCCCATCTCCGGCGGAGTAGATGATAGTTTTATATCCGGAATTACTTTTGCCACCTCGCCCAGAATTTTCTTCTGGATTTTCTCATCCGCGCCAGTCATTCTGGCAGCCTCGAGAGCCTGCCTGAAAAAACACGGTATGCAATCCAGATAAGTTTTCATTTTGTTTCGGTTATACTCCTATGAAATTTTTTTTTAATTTCTCCCATATTTTTATTATATCCTCCTTTGCCCTTCCGTCTTTGTATTCTGTTACTGTTTTGCCCTCTACCATTGCGTCAACTATATGTTTGTCAAAAGGGATTCTGCCAAGCACTTCGATATCGTTGTTCCTACAGAATAGTTCAATATTCGCAGCCATATCGGCGTTCAAATCGTATTTGTTTACAATAAGTTTTGTCTTAATTTTAAAGTGTTTTCCGACTTCTATCACTCTTTTAGCATCATGCAAACCCGATAAAGTCGGTTCGGTTACGACAATTGCGTAATCGACCCCCGAAAGAGAGGCAATTACAGGACATCCTATCCCGGGTGAGCCGTCTATTATAATCAAATCTCTGTTTTCTTCAATGGCAACCTCTTTGGCTTTTTCTCTTACAAGACTTACCAGTTTTCCCGAATTTTCCTCCGCTATTCCCAGTCTGGCATGAACCATCGGACCAAATCGGGTCTTGGAAATAAACCATTCTCCCGATATGTTTTCTTCCATTTTTATAGCCTTAACCGGACAAATATAGCTACAGAAAGCGCACCCTTCACAGAAAATTGAATCGATTATAAAATCCTGACTTATTGCATCAAAACGACAAACATCAAAACACTTTCCGCATCTCTCGCAGACTTGCCCGTCAATTATGGCGGTCAAACCGCTTTTGAATTCATGCGGTTCTAAAACTTCCGGCTGTAACAACAAATGCAGGTCAGCAGCATCCACATCGCAGTCTGCAAATACGGCATTTTTAGCCAGAGAGGCAAAAGCTGCAGTCAGGATTGTTTTCCCCGTTCCTCCTTTCCCGCTGATGATTACAATTTGTTTCATAACGTCAATAGTTATCCTATTTTCTTCAAATCGTTTATTTTAATGAACAAATCCAGGAAGTGTTTTCTGTATTCCGGTAGAATTTCTACCATAGTAATACCTCTGGAATAACCTGTTGCAAGGTCTTTACTGAAAGGTATTTTAAGTAGAATCGGGATATTTTCTTTTTCACAATATTCTTCCACACTGTTATCTCCGATATCTGCCCTGTTGATTGCCACCCCAAAAGGAATCTTCAATTTCCTTAGCACCTCCACCGCTAAAATCAGGTCATTCAAACCAAATGGAGTAGGCTCGGTTACAAGAATAGAAAAGTCACTGTCTTTGAGGGAAGTAACCACTGGACAGGAAGTGCCTGGAGGAGCATCGATAATTACTGTTTTCTCTGAGTTGATGAAATTTTTCACCTGACGAATTACGGGCGGGGACATTGCCTCGCCTATATTCAGTTTTCCATGGACGAATTCTATTTCTCCGCAGATGCCTGTTTCCACCATGCCAATTTCCCGGTTTACTTCCTCTATCGCGTTTTGTGGGCAAAGCTCTTTGCAGGCGCCGCAGCCGTGACAGAGAGAGGGAAAAGCCAGCACTTTTCCTTTTTTACCATCTTTTGGCGAGATAACGGCAATCGCATTGTAAACGCAAATTTCTGCGCACTTTCCGCAGTAATTGCATTTTTCTTCATCGATTTCAGGAACAGGGATAAAAACCTTTTCGGTTTCTTTTATTTCGGGCTTTAAAAAGATGTGCGCATTAGGTTCCTCGACATCGCAGTCCAATAGCTGAACATTGGTAAGAGAAAGAACGAGACTGGTTGCAATAGTTGTTTTGCCTGTTCCTCCTTTACCACTTGCAATAGAAACAATCATTTCATTAACCAATCGTCTCCGAATTGCCTGTTTAACTTTAACTCCGGATTCATCCTTTCCACATCTTCTCTTTTGAATGAGAATTCATACTCGTCACAATAAGAGGTAATAATATTGTAAGCCCAGTTTATATCTTTAATTTTCATCAAATTTTTTCGGTTTTCCGAAGTTTTATCGGGATGATATTTCTTCATCAATTCCCTGTATCTTTTCTTTATTTCTTCTTTACTGGCTTTCTCACCTAATCCTAATATCTTTCTTGCCTTATCAACCTTTTCGAATTTATCTAAAATATGCTTTCTCCTTTTTTTTAGAATTTTTGCAAACTTAATTTTCTCGTTTAAAGTTTCCTGAAATTCAATATACAACCTTTAATCCTGTTGTCATCGTGAATTAGCTCGGCATGGATTTCCTTTTCAAATCCGAAACCAGCCCTTTCGATTTCCTTTTTGACCTCCTGGTTCGAGGTAATATCTGTATGAGTAGTAAGATGAGTTGGATAAACCGAGAGAAGTGAGTTTTTTCTGGCGATTTTCCATATAATTTCGTAAAGATTCATTCTATCTTTTACGGTACTGCTATCCTTTTCCCCTACCAGATGTATAACATCATAACACAGAACCACATCGACCGTATTCTCATCCAGAGGAATTTTGGTTTTTTCGTTTATTAGTTCAACATTTGTTATCCTAAGCTCTTTTAATTTCCTCTTTAACTTATTTAAAACATTTTTGTCTTTATCCACGGCATATACTTTAGAGTTTGCACCTATAATTTGTGAAGCAGGTATAGCATAAATTCCTTTGCCTGAACCAAAATCTAACACGCTCTGGCCCTTTTTAATGCCGACTTTTCGCAGAAACATTTTAACTTCGTGTTCCATCCACTTATCAATACTATCTTTCATCTTAACTGCGCTTTTCTAAAATTAATCTTAATTCTGAAATCCTTCGATTTATATTTGAATGAGTCCGATACCATCTACGAACCATTTGATTTCAGAAAAATCAATCCTAAACAGATGGCTTTTACAATTACAATCGGAACAACCAAACTTTGCAACAGGTTTACCATGTTTCATTAGTTTTTCTGCGGTTTTACATTCTTCTTCTTTCTTCCCTTCTTTACAATATATTTTATTGATAGTTACATCTCTATTTGCGAGCAAATAATCGATATGCCAGAATTTCTTTTTTTTCTTTTTGAGATGTCTTTCGATTCTCTTTTCTATACCATTTAGGGCAGAACCCACATAAATATAATCACCTTTCTCAAATTTGATTTCTCCTAATTTACCTATCTCTTGTTTAATGTTTTTTTTAACCTTAACCGTTAAGAGATAAATTCCCTTCATCGAGTTTTTCGTTTCCTTACAAACAAGAGTGGAAAAATAATATCGCTAATACAGCACGGAAGCCAGACAGCCAAGAACAAAAATATAAAAATAGTAACGTATGAAAACCAGCTTAAAAGTCCTGCTTTTGCCATGATTATATGGAATAAAGATGCCCATGTGCTTAAAAGGACATGAAGACTATGTGGAAATTTAGTTGTCGGTTTATAATAGGCAACGGCAATTCCTATTATTGCGAGTGGATTAACCAGCCACCATTTTTCAATAAATCCGAAATGAATTCCTCTGTTAGGCATCTTCAGCAGTACTTCGCCTATATAGGGAATAATCGAATCGCTTAAAGTAGCGATACCAACAGAACCTATATATCCGATAACAAGAAATGCAAAAAGAGTCAATTTATCTTTATGTATTTTGTACATTGCCGCAGTAACCAGTGCGCTTAAGAATACATGCAAGGGATGCAGCACATAGAATACATTATATGAAACTCTATAAGGCAATTTTAACGAAAACGCCATGACAACTATCCCTGTAATTGCTCCGAACATTGTGAAAGGAGCATGATTTTTTAATTCTTTGGAAATTTCTTTAAACATTTATTCTCCTCAATGTAGATGTTTGATGAACCTATTGTTTTCATCAACCGATATAATTTTGGGTGTAACCTTTTTATCTGAAAGCTCAAAACCGGCTATAATGACTTTATGTCCTTTCTTTATTTTCCTTGCTGCCGCACCATTCATACAAATTATCCCTGAATTTTTTTCACCCAGAATAATATAAGTTTCCAACCTTTCACCATTAGTGATATCCCAGACCTGGACTTTCTCTCCTTCTTGAAAACCTGCTTTTTTCACAAGCGCATAATCTATGGTTATACTCCCTATGTATTCTATCTTTGCATCCGTCACAACCGCATTATGAATTTTGCTTCTCAAATACCATCTCACCTCTTATATCTCCTTTTTCTTATTTCTGTATACTTAAGGATGGCTCCACTCCCTACCTTATGATTATCTGCCAGGATTTTAAGTTCTTTAACTATCAAAGAATCCCCCTTTTCATTGCTCTAATTACTATAAATGAGCCCTGTCCATAACCTTCTTTTGTTGGTTCAATCTCTCTTATTTCTGTCAGATTATGAAAGATAGTTTGAACAAAAGTGAAATCTTTAAAACCTTTCTTCTTCAAATAGCAAACAACTTCATCCACCGAATAGAAATTGGCTAACTTGTAAAACACATTCCCCATTTTGTGTTTTAGATACAATTTACCCAGGGTACTATTTTTGTCCACAAATCCAATTATCAAGTATCCTTTGGGCTTTAATACTCTGTAGGCTTCCTTAAGCGCGGTTTCTATATTGTCTAAAAAACAAATGGTGGTAACCATTAATATAAATGTAAATTGTTTATCATCAAAAGGAAGCTTCTCGGCTACTCCATCTATAACTTTAATCCCTTTTTTTTCAGCGATTTTTCTCATCTTAGAAGATGGTTCGACTCCCAATTTAATACCTAACGGTTCGGCGAACCGGCCGCTTCCTACGCCGATTTCGATACCTTCTCCATTTGCAGGCATCAACTCTTTCACGGCTAAAAGTTCGGACTCGTAAGCAAATTTGTTTTTCCGAAACCAATCTTCATATCTTTTGTGATACTTTTCAAAAGGCTTAATTTTAGGCATATTATTTCTTTCTTTTAGTAATCTCGATGATTTTGTTGACTATTTCTTCGAATTTCTTCTTGCTTTCGATTTTTGAATCTAAATCCATAAATGGTTTTCCTTCATCAGAAGCTTTTACTATATCCCCTTCAAGGGGTATACTCCCCAAAAAGGGAATATTTAATTCTTCGGCAATTCTTTTGCCCCCGCCAGTTTTAAAAATATCGGTTGTTTTTCCGCAACCAGGACAGACAAAACCACTCATATTTTCAATAATGCCGGTAAGCCGCACATTTAATTGTTTAATGAAACTTATACTTTTCTTGACATCAAGAAGAGAGATTTCCTGCGGAGTAGTGACTATGATTGCACCGGTTATTTCCTTTATTAACTGGCAAACTGAAAGCGGTTCATCTCCGGTCCCCGGAGGAGCGTCAATTATAAGATAGTCAAGTTCTCCCCAGTTTACATCGGATAAAAATTGTCTTATAGCTGTCATCTTAAGTGGCCCTCGCCATATAATTGGAACGTCGGGGGAGTCCAACAGAAAAGCTATGCTAATCACTTTCAACATATTTCCTACAGAAGCCGGTTCGATAACTTCTCCTGAACTTGTAAGATGTGTTCCTTCAAGACCCAACATCTTGGGAACATTCGGACCATGTATATCTACATCTAAAATACCAACTCGCATATTCCTTTTAGAAAGTGCCCATGCAAGATTAACTGCTACGGTTGATTTTCCGACACCGCCTTTACCCGAAAGCACAAGCAATTTATTTTTGATTTTTTTCATTCTGTCGTTGGCTCTTTGCTGTTGCTGTTCTATTGCTATTTTTCTATCTTCCATATTAAAAACTCCCTGCAATTAATTTTCCTTTACTTAAATTTTGGGCAAAAGCGTAATCTTTGATTTAATGATGGGCTATAACAATATCCTGAATTTCTCTTTGATGTTTACGAATGCCGAATCCTTTATTTCTTAAATAATCGCTTATCTCATCCAAAGCAACTTCCCCGGTTTTGTGTTTTCTCCCTTTCACGGCATGAATCTTATCCATCATTTTGAACCCTTCTTTGTTAAAATCGCTCAAAATAATTTTACCATTTGGTTTGGTAACCCGCGCAAATTCGTCTGTTGCTTTAAAAGGTTTTTTTAAATGGTGTATTACATTTATCGCAAAAACAACATCGAAACTTTCGTTTTTGAAACTTAAATCTTCAGCATCATCTATTCTAAATTTCACCTGTTTATCCAATTTCAAATACTTTACATTAAGACGAGCAAATTTCTGCTCCTCAACTGATATATCGATACTCGTAAAGCTATATCCCTTTTTGGCAAGCTCCATAGTAAAATGACCTTTACCCGTTCCGATTTCTAAAATGTCACCTTTGATTGGTTTCGACTTCTCGAGGATAAAAGTTCTTTCTCTCTCGACATCATAGCCAAACTTTTTGTAACTGTTTATTCTTTCTAAATATATTTTATGGTTTTCCAGTACTTCGGTACCCAAGAATTATTCCCTTACCATCTTACTTCCGCATTTCGGACAATTTGTAGAATAACAAGCTGTACCTCGCTGATGAGAAACCTTAGCTCCGCAACTTGGACAAACACAGTTTCCTGCAGGTCCTGCTCCTGGCCGATTTCCTCCCATTCTACCTTTTCCTCCACCCCCACCCAGACCTCTTCCACTTCTTGGTCCTTGACCTGATGGTCCTGTTCCATCTCCAAACGGCATTTTTGTTTCCTCCTATGTTTTAGTTTCTCTTAATCAAAGAAACCATATCAACAGTTTCCCTTTTTCCCGCCTTTCTTTCTTCCTAATCCTTTCCCACTAGCTCTTCCTTTACCTTGTCCTCTTCCATCCCTTGGTCCTTTTGATCCGCTTCTTGGTCCTGCTTTGTCTTTATTTGGCATAATAATTACCTCCTAATCATGTTCGTCGAATACTTTATCCTGCACTGAATCATTTTTTCTGATCCACTCTATAAGCATAGCAGCATGTTCTTTTTCTTCGTTCATATTATGGGCTAAAATTTTCTTTAAAGCATCATCGTTTGTAGCATCTATTCTCTCCTGATAGAAGTCTATCGCTTCAAGTTCTTCTCTTAGAGATTTTCTCGCTCTTTCCAAATCAACATGTTTCGGGTCTAATTTATCTAATGGCTCGAAAAACGGCATTCCCTACCTCCTTATTCCGGAAGCGAAAGGGCTTCGCTCGGACAGACGTTAATACAAGCTCCACAATCAATACATTCGTCATTTACCACGGCTTTTTCGTTTTCGATACTTATTGACTCAACCGGACACACGTCCACGCAATCTCCGCATCCTGTACATTTAGCCTTATTTATCTTAACAGCCATTTTTTCTCCTTCTCGTTATTTCCCAATACCGAATTTCTCATTCACAGTTGGCTTTTCACTTTTTTTGAGCTCTCCTTTGTTATATCTTTCTACTGCATTTTTAACGCTCCCGGAAACACCCGTAATAACATTTATTCCGGCTTCCTTTAATACTTGAAAGGAATTTGGTCCAACATTACCTGTAATAACCGCTTCAACCTGTTTGTTCGCTACAAGCTGTGCCGACTGAATACCGGCACCTCCTCCTGCCTGAACATAGGGATTTCGAACTGATTCGTATTCCAGATTATCTGTATCGACGATCAGGAAGTAAGCAGCCCTGCCAAACCTCGAATCGATTTCCGAATTTAGGCTTTCTTCTTGTGAAGTTACGCAAATTTTCATCTTCTAAAAACCCTCCTCTTTCTCTGTCTTTTCTATACCGTAACCTTTTCCCAGACCGGGTTTACATAAACTTTCTCCGCCTTCTAAAGTTCCGTTTTTGAGTTTTTCCAATGTTTCATCTATCGTTCCACTTATCCCCGCAATAGTCTTAATTCCATACTGATTGAAGAAATCTGTAGCCTTTCTACCCATTCCTCCGGCAACGATACAATCAACACCCTTTTTATGCAAGAACTCGGGTATAAATCCCGGATGGTGACCAGGATTATTTATTACTTCCCTACTCTTTACTTCATTTCCTTCTATTTCAACAATCGTAAACGAAGGACATCTTCCAAAATGGGAAGATACCTTCTCACCATCTGTAGATATAGCGATTCGCATTTATTAATTCCTCCCTTTTGATAGATAGGGGTAAAGCGAAGAAGCTTTACCCCTATAATACATACCTACTTTTTCTCCTGGGGTTTTGCCTTTTCCAGAGTGTCTATATAACCCTGAAGTTCCTTAAGCTGCTGCTTCAAAACTTTAGCATCTTCTTTCAACAGGTTTACTTCTTCTTCGGGCTTTAGTTCTGAAGGGTAAGGATTGAGTTCCGGAGAGTAAGGATATACGGGGGCTCCGTAATACCCCCAGCCTGGAAAACCTCCGGCAAAATATCCTCTTCCCCATCCTCTTCCACCGCCACGACCAAACCAGCCTCTACCCCTGCCTCTGCCAAAGAATCCTCTCCCGGGGATTGGATTCATATATCCCGGAACGGAGTATCCCGCGCAGTAACCTGCCGCTCTTCCTGTCATTGGACCCATCCCAAGAGGTCCTGTTCTATCTCCACCTGGCATAATTGCCTCCTTTTTTTGCTTTAAAACAATTTTTAAATTTCACTTCTGCATTCTTCGCATAATCCGTAAAAACGAACGAGATGATCGGTGATTTTGAAGTTATATTTCTCAGCAAGCACCTTTTCGGTCTTTTTGAATAATTTTTCCTCTTCATCTATAAAATCTTTATAATCTATTATTCTGTTGCATTTAGTACAAACAAGGTGATGGTGATGTTTTTCCTGCTGGGTTCCCATTGCCAATTCATATCTCGCCCTACCATCGCCAAAATCAAATTTTAATACCAGCCCTATCTGTGTAAGCAAATTTAAAGTCCTGTAAACAGTTGTCAAACCAATACTAGGATATCTCTTGTGCACTTTCATAAAAACATCTTCGGCACTCAGATGCTTACTTTCTTTACTCA
>CAZGBM010000008.1:0-41017 GCA_964523975.1 uncultured bacterium
GGGTTCGCCGCATGGTGTCTTTGTGGCGGAAGATAAAAATAAGGGTTGACATATTTCATTAATAACATATAAATATCGTACGTAAAAACATACAAAGAACCATAAAAAGGGGGAAATATGAAAAAGTTTTTATTTTTTGCATCTTTAGTCAGCATAGTAGTTGGTTTTCATGGTTGTAGCTCCGCCGAGAAAACAGGTGGAAATATTCATTTACAGGAAGGAAGATATGACAGAGCTATTGAACAATACAATAAAGCATTAAAGGAATCTCCTAACAGTTCCGATCTTTTTGTTGCAATAGCATCTGCCAACCTTATGAAAAAAAATTACAAAGAAGCAGTTACCTATCTTGAAAAAGCAGAAAAGATGAATGAAAAAGGAATTGAAGGGGATATTAAGCAATATGAAGGTTTGTTAAACACGAAATATCTAAAATGGCAGATATACTATAACGGAGCAGTAACCTATTTCGACGACAACCCGGAAAAAGCCGTTGAGCTGGCAAAAAAAAGCTTAAGCGAAACAGATCCGGAAAAAGTATCTCTCAGTTACAGCCTTCTGGGTGGGATGATGTTGAGCAGCGGAAAACCGGAAGAAGCAATAAAATACTACGAAGAGGCGATAAAAGCCAACAAAAACAATGTGGAAGCTTACATACACTTAGGTCACTACTACCTAACGCAAAAAAAGACAGATGATGCTCTTAAATACTTTAACGACGCCATAAAATTAGATTCGACTAAATCAGAAATTTATGAATTGATCGGTCAGGTATATCTGCTTAAAAAGGAGTATGGAACCGCTATAAAATCTCTGGAGAAAGCAATGTCTATTGTCGGTAGGAATCAGACAATTCTTTATAACCTCATGGTTGCAAATCACGATAGCAAGAATTATGATGAGGCAATAAAAAACGGAAAGGAAGTATTGGCGCTAAGTAACGTAAAACCGGCAGTACTTACCAACACTTATAACCTTTTAGGTCAGATCTACGAAAATAAGAAGGATTACAACAATGCTGTTGCCATAGTAAAAGAAGCGATAGATAAGGGTGTAAACAATTGCGACTCGTATTTCCTGTTAGCCGGGGCGTATAATAAATTAGGGAAAAAACAGGAATCCAACAGTTGGGCAAAAAAGTGGCAGGACTGCGAGAAAAATAAGTAATACTTCAGTCAACTTTAGACTCTAATAAGAATTAAAATTAAGGGGTAGGTGTAAACTTACTCCTTAATTTTTCATTCGACATTAAAATTTATTTCTCAGATATATTTCCAATCTTTTGTTGGATTCTTTTATTATCTCGAAAGTCTCTCTGCAGAACTTTATCTCTTTCCCTACAGGGTCCTCAATTATACGTTTTCTACTTTTTGTGTTAAAATTACGAAGGAACGCGATTTTGTTTTTACTCTCCGGGGAAAGTATTGTAACGTATCCTTTTTGTATGTCTTCCATAACAAGAATTAAATCCGCCCATTCTATTAAAAATTTTGTCAGTAACTTCGAAGTGTGTTCTGCCGGTAAGTTATTTTCCTCCAGAATCGTTCCGGCATCTTCGTATATCTCCGAACCGCTAACCGCCGTTATACCGGCTGAGCGAATATGTACTTTTTTCATATCTCCTGTTAAGTGTTTAAGTTGTATCTCTGCCATCGGGCTTCTGCACCGATTGGCCTGGCAAACAAAGAGAATGTTAAAATCGAGATTTTTCCCGAGTTTAATTTCCTGTCCGGTAGTTTTTTCTATTTCGCGAATAGAAATTTCGCCTTTTCGATATAGTATCATCGAGTTGTCCGAAATATCGAGAACGGTGGATGGCTTGCCGGAGCCTGATTCACCACTTATTATTCTATCGGCACCGAAATCAACTTCTTCAAGGTTTCTCGGAGTAAACCCACCCGAAATATTTGCACTCGTTGCGATAAGAGGTAATTTGTTTTTTCTTATAAAACTTCTCAACTCTCTATGCTTTGGAATTCTTATGCCGACTTTACCTTCTTTTGAGAGAACCCCGGGAGGGGAGTTTCTTTTGCCCTTAAAGATAAGGGTTATTCCCCCCGGGAGAAACTTTTCGAGTTTTTTATATACGGGTGGAATCTCCGCTACCAAGTTTTTTATGTCTTTTTTATCTCCGAGAAGTATGGGAAACGGCTTATCCAAAGGACGTTTCTTAAGCTCTCTTAATTTTTCCACGCAACCAGAGGACAGAAAACAGCCTATGCCGGGAACCGTGTCTGTAGGGAAGAGAAAAATTTCCGTTTTATTTTTGCTTATGTTCATCAAAATAAAAATGGTGCCGGTACAAAAGTCAGAATAAATATTATAAGGGAGATTATACCAATAATTTTATGTTTCCTGGACAACGGCGATATTCTATCGAGCGTCGGAGGATGTTTAAATCCGATTACCCAGAAAAGAGCGGACCAGACTATCCATCCTATCCAGAGAAAACTTAACAAAACCGCAATGCCGAAAACAACATATCCTATTATTCTATTTTTTTCTCCGATCAAAGCATATAAAATATGACCTCCGTCGAGCTGTCCGACAGGGAGAAGGTTTAACGCCGTTATAAAGTAACCAATCCATCCGGCAAAGGCGACAGGGTTTAACAATATGTCTTTACCTTCAGATAAATCGGGAAAATATAATTTTGTCAGCAATTTAATCAAGATTGAATCTCCAAGTATCATTCCTTGGTTTCCCGAGACATCTACTACTTTTGATAGTGAAAGCCCAATAAGGATGATGATTGTCGAAAAAATGAAACCCACGATAGGACCTGCTGCACCTATTTCGACCAGCGAGTTTTTATCTCTGATGGGAGATTTCATCTTAATCACAGCTCCGAAGGTTCCAAGCATATGCGGTGCCGGTATGAAGTAAGGCAGAGTGGCATCCACATTATTCCTTCTTGCCGTTATGTAATGTCCAAGTTCATGGCTGCCGAGTATCAGCATAATTGATATCGAGAAAGGTAGTCCCATTAAAAGATTGGTTATGGGAACCAGCGGATTAACGCCCTGCTGGTAAGTTCCTGCCATCAGCGTGGTCAAGAATGTCAGCATTAAAAGCAAAACATTTATCCATTTTTTAGATTCTCTTTTTTCCGGTTTTGGGAAAAAAGCCAGGCTTACACCATCTTCCGTTTTTTTAAAGCTGACGTTAAGATTAATAGAGTCTGCTTTTTCTTCGATGTAATTTAAGGCATCATCTTCGGAGATAGTAAAATTTCCCTCCCAAACAAGACAAAAATGTTCCATTTTAGAGTACTCTATATCCATTACTTCTTTAAGGAAGCTTTCTATCTCGTCGTGTAGATTTTTCATTACATTCTCTCCGGAGCTTTGACACCCAATAGCTTAAGGCCTTTTCTCATTACATTTCTTACCGCATTCGAAAGAAAAAGTCTGGGTTCTATCAAGTCTCTATCTCCGTCCAGAACTCTTATATTTTGATAGAAATTATGGTAAAGCTTGGAAATACCGAGTAGATAGTGGGTAACAAGATGTGATTCCTTTATTTTAGCGGCATCTTCCAGGGTTTCCGGAAATTCGGGTATCTTTTTTATTAAATTCCATTCTTCTTTACTATCAAGTCTGGAAAGATTTTCTTTTGAGTCTACGGAGTATCCTTTTTTTTCTGCAAGTTCGAGCAGAGAAGAAATTCTGGCGTGTCCATACTGTACATAATAAACAGGGTTTCTATCCGATTCCTCTTTTGCCAGTTCCAGGTCGAAATCCATAGGAACCGAAGATTTTCGAAGAAGATAGAAAAATCTGGCAGCATCCACTCCCACTTCGTCTATTAACTCATCTATTGTTACAAAAGTCCCCTGCCTTTTCGACATCTTCAAGGTCTCGTTTCCTCTTTTAAGCGTTACCCACTGAACGATTTTTACCTCGAGATTTTCAGCCGGGTATCCCAGAAGGCTGAGGCTTTTTTTAAGCTCAGGTACATGGTCCTGGTGGTCAGGACCAAGCAGGTCTATCAGAAGGTCATAACCCCTGTCAAACTTGAACCGGTGATAAGCGATATCGGGAACGATGTAAGTCCAGCTTCCGTCACTTCTCTGGAACACCCTTTCTCTGTTTCCGGGCATAAACCACAAAGCTCCTTCTCTTTTCGCAAGAGGATTGGGTTTTACTTTCTTCAAGTCCGAAATAACAGCATCAACCCTTCCATCTTCGATTATCTTAGACTCGCTAACCCACTCGTCAAAACCGATTCGCAACCTTTTAAGAGTTTTATCTATTGATTTCAAAATTTGTTCTCCGGCAAATTCTCCGTAATTTTTGATGTTCTTTTTCATTACTTCTTTTGCGATATGCTCGATATATTCACCCTGGTATGTATTCGGCGGATATTTCACCTCTTTTCCTTTCAATTCCTCGATTTTCAACTGTATCGATTCTCCCAGATTTTTTATCTGGTTTCCGCTGTCGTTGATATAGTATTCCCGGTCAACATCAAAGCCCTGAGATTCGAGGATTCTGGCCAAAGAGTCTCCGTAAGCGGCACCCCTGCCGTGAGCAACGGTTAAAGGTCCAGTTGGATTGGCAGAAACAAATTCAATCAGCACTCTCTTTCCTTTTCCCCAATTTCCATCGCCATATTTAGAAGCAATGGACTTGGTTAATTCTTTCAGCCACGACTCTTTTTTTACTCTAAAATTTACGAATCCTTTAATCTGGGATGCCGATTCGATTATTTCCGACTTGATTTTATCAGTTATTTCTTTAGCAATTTCTTTCGGATTTCTCTTTAATTTTTCCGCCAGAATAAAAGGGGCGTTTATACTGTAGTCCCCCATCTTTTCATCCGGAGGATGCTGAATATCGAAATCTACTTCTTCGTCGAATAATTTTTTAATTGTTTTTTTGACCACTTCTCTTATTTTAGTCCTCATCTTCAAAATCCTCTCTTTTTACATCGCCCCACAGTCGTTCAAGATTGTAATAAGCTCTCTGCTCTGGCTGAAAAACATGTATTACAAAATCGACAAAATCCATTAAAATCCACTTAGCCACTTCATAACCTTCTATGCTGTGAGCATATTTGCCCTTCTTTTTCAGTTCTTCGGAAATGGCATCTACAACCGTTCTTGATTGAATATCGGAATACGAAGTACAGATTATAAATATACCTGTCAAATCCGTTACTTCTCCCACATTCAGTTTAACAAGATTACGGCATTTTTTTTCTTTTATTTTTTCAATGACTATGTTGACCAGATTACTGTTGGCTTTCAATTAACCTCCTATCTGCTAATATTTTTTGGGGCAAAACTTCATGGTAATCTTTTCCGAGAAGAACCAGTACGTGAATGCAAAGATTGGAATCTATTACTGCTGAAGTTAATTCGACTTCAAGAGTTGAAGCAACAATTTTAGCCCATTCTTTTTCGGGCGATAGTCGATCTATCACCGCCGTTCTTTTTTGCTCTTCAGCCGTATTTGCATAATTTATAACATCAAATCCTTTCTTTCTAAGATAATCGCTTGTAATTCTGGCAAGATCCTGGACTCCACATCCGTTCAGCACCTCAATTTTTATATTCTTATAATTAACCGGATTGGCAATTTTGTAACCGAAAGAAAAAATATATATTCCGACAGATAATATTAAAATTAAAGTGAGTATTGGAAAGTGCTTTTTATTTTTCACTCTTTATTGTTGTTCCGGGAGGTACTTTTTTATTCGCGATACAAACAAAAGGTCCTACGGTGCAATCGGTTCCGATAACCGTATTGCCTCCGAGCACCGCATTAGGATAAATGACTGTATCCTGTCCCACTTCTACCTGCGGTTCTATTAATACAGTATCCGGCATTAAAATTGTTACGCCGTTTTCCATAAGAGATTCAATCTTTTTTCTTCTCATAATTTCAGTTATTTCAGCGAGATCTTTTCTTGTGTTAACACCCTTCAACTCCCATGATTTTTCGGTCTTAATTCCTCCGATTTTTCCTCCGTCTTTTCTTATAATAGCAATTACATCGGTCAGATAATACTCGCCCTGCGCATTATCCATGGTTAATTTTTTCAAAGCTTTGCGCAGATGTTTTATGGAAAATACGTAAACACCGCCGTTTACTTCTTTAATTTTCTTTTGAACAGCACTTGCATCTCTTTCTTCTACGATTTCAATTATTTCGTCTTTGTTTCTTATTATACGACCATAGCCGGTCGGGTCATTCGGACAGAAAGTCATCAATGTAGCATGGTAATTGTTTTTCTCATGATAATCAATTAATTTATCGACAGACTCTTTGCCGAGAAGGGGGGTATCCCCTGATAGAACAATAACGTTCCCTTCCGTATCTTCAATTTCGTTCAAAGCAATCGAAACTGCCGCTCCCGTACCATTCGGTACTTTTTGCAGAGCATAATTTATCCCGGGGAATTTGCCTTTCATTTCTTCACCTCTTTCGCCGTAAACCAGGGTGATAGACCCCGGGGAAAAACTCTTTGCCAGGTCAATTACCCACTCTATCATGGGTTTCCCCATTAAGTCATGGAGAACTTTGACCTTTTTTGATTTCATCCTTTTACCGATTCCAGCGGCGAGAATTACGATATGAAAAAGCATCACTTTTTATTTTTAATTTTTAAGTTTGGAATTGCAAGCTTTACGGCTTCCTCGATTCGGTTTACGAAGTGAAATTTAAGTCCTTTTTTATATTCTTCGGGAATCTCCACAAGGTCTTTTTCGTTATCCCTGGGAAGAATTATATTTTTTATACCTGCCATTTTTGCAGCAAGGACTTTTTCTTTTACCCCTCCTATCGGCAACACTTTCCCCCTGAGAGTTATTTCCCCTGTCATTCCCAAGTCCGGGGATACAGGTTTCTCGGAAAATATAGAGATAAGTGCAACCGATAGTGTAATACCAGCCGAAGGACCGTCTTTAGGTATTGCTCCTTCGGGTATATGTATGTGAATATCTTTATTGGTAAATCTTTCGGACTTGATATTGAATATTGAAGCGTTGGATTTAATGTAAGAAAGCGCCGCCTTCGCCGACTCCTTTAAAACTTCTCCCAGTTGACCAGTCAATAAAAGTTCCCCTTTCCCTTCCATTATTGTTGCCTCTACGAAATGGATTATTCCTCCCGCAGGAGTCCAGGCAAGACCGGTTGCGACTCCTACAGCTGGTTTCTCTTCTTTGGCTTCTCCCCGGAAACGAATTGGACCCAGATAATCCTCCAATGATTTTTCGTTTATTTTGAAAAACTTTCCTTCTTCCTTGGCAACCATTTTCGCCACTTTTCTGCAGACTTTTCCGATTTCTCTTTCAAGATTTCTGACGCCGGCTTCTCTCGTATAGTTATTTATTATTTTATTAATAACTCCGTCAGTAAATTCTATTTGTTTTTTATTCAAACCGTTTTCTTTAATCCTTCTCGGAACAAGATATTGAGTGGCAATTTTGAACTTATCCGGAGCCGTATAACCCGGCATACGGATTATTTCCATCCTGTCTAAAAGTGCAGGCGGTATGGTATCCGTTATATTTGCCGTGGTTATAAACATAATAGAAGAAAGGTCGAAAGCGACTTCCAAAAAATTATCCCTGAAAGTGTTGTTCTGCTCGGGGTCAAGAACCTCAAGCAGAGCCGATGCGGGGTCACCTCTGAAATCCGTCCCTATTTTATCCACTTCATCCAGCATAAAAATCGGATTTTTGGCTTTGAGTCTTTTCAGATGCTGGATTATTCGACCGGGAAGAGCTCCTATATATGTTCTTCTGTGACCTCTTATTTCGGCTTCATCGTGAACTCCTCCCAGAGAAAGCCGGGTAAATTTTCTGCCAAGAGCTCTGGCAATCGATTGTCCCACTGAAGTTTTCCCGACTCCCGGAGGTCCGACAAGACATATTATAGGACCTTTTGCGTCTTTCTTAAGTTTTCTTACCGAAAGAAATTCTATAATTCTCTCTTTCACATCTTGCAGATCATGATGGTCTTCATCAAGTATCTTTTCTGCTTCCTTTATATCCATATTATCTTTAGTTTTCTTTTGCCAGGGTAAGTCACATAGCCAGTCGAGATAATTTCTGATAACGTTATAGTCGGGAGAATGAGAAGGAATCATCTCCATTCGCTCGAGTTCGCTTTTTGCGGTTTCTTCCGCCTCCTCACTCATTTTAGACTTTTTTATTTTTTCTTTATATTCTTTAATCTGTATTGCTACCGCATCTTCTTCCCCCAACTCCTTCTTTATCTCTCTTAGCTGTTCCCGAAGTATTGCTTTTCTTTGACTTTCCGTCAGTTCCTTCTGAACCTTCCCCGATATTTCTCCCTGTACTTTCGCCCGCGCAAGATCATCCGACAATATATCTACCAGTCTTTCGTAACGTTTCTTTACATCTCTCATCTGAAGAAGTTCCTGTCTTGCGGCAAGATCGATTTTTAAATTTCCGCTAATAAAATCAGCAAGGTTTGAGGTATCGTCTATGTTAAGAGCGACTGTAGTTATTTCATCGGGAAGATATGGCGAGTAATCGACAAACTCTTTAAAAATGTTGAGGAGTTTGTTTTTAACCGGCTCTATTTCTTCCGCACTTACGGGAGAATCTTCAACTTTTTCGACCCTTGCCGAAATGTATGGTTCCTCCCTGATTATACTTTGAATTCTTATTCTTTTTAACCCCTGCGCAAGAACTCTTATGCTCCCATCGGGAACTTTTATCATTCTTATGATCGACCCCATCGTACCATACTCTTCGATATCCGCAGCAGAGGGATTTTCCGGTACTTTACTCAGAAAAACCCCTATAAGTTTATCCTTATTAAGGGCATCTTCTATCAGCCTTATATGATGTTCCTTTTCAACCGCGACAGGCAGAACCATTGCAGGAAATAAAACTATTTTTCTTAGAGGCAATATCGGTAATATTGGAGGAACTTGATATTCAAGTTCTTCTATAGTTGCTTTTTCGGTTTCTTGCATTTTTTCTCCTTATTCAATATCTATTATTCTCTCTTCCTCTTCGTTTATCTTTGGCAAAGTTATCTGAATGAAACCCTCCTCCTTTTCAACTACAGCTCTCCGGGGGTCCGTAGGATAAGGAAGATTGATTCTTCTTTCAAAAGTTCCGAAAGGAATTTCCATCGAGTAAAAACTTCTGTGTTCTTCCGCAAAAGGATCCTCTCTTTTACCCGATATAGTCAGGATATTCTTTTCAATGGTTATTTTTATATTTTCGGGCTTAACGCCTGCTGCTTCTACAATTATAACGAGAGAGTTTTCCTTCTCGAATATATTTACCAGAGGCCTCCATCCCCATTTATATGGTATGCCTCTCGTAGAATTCATAAAGTCGTCGAGGAGTAAATCCATATCTCTCTCAAATTTTTTTATTTCATCAAAAATATCACTCATCCTTCCCCCTTATAGTAATTTTCTCTCCTACCCGGGAGTCGAAGAAGGAAGCGGCATTCCCCCTATTCAAAGATACTTCCAGGGTCTTGAACCCACTATTTACAAGTGCGATAGGCTTGCCTTCACTACCTTCCGAGTATTTTTTTGATAAATTTCGAATTTTTATACCTTTTATTTCTACTTCTACACCGTCCGCGGATATTTGATTCTCTTTAATATTCGAAATAAGATTACCGAATTTATCTATATAGATTACTTCCCCTATTGTTTCATTGTTTTCTACCCTTGGAGCCGGTATGTTTATCTTAACGGGATTTGTTATCCGGTTTCCCAAATTCTCCTTTTCTTCTCCGGAAGCAAGCCTCGCGGAAACTTCAGCGAATACCTCCCTCCCATCGAACGTATTTGATTTCTTGCCGATTTCCTTCTTTATTTCAAATACTTCGGATAAAACAGGAGAAAGAACTCCGTTATCCGGTCCCACAAAAAAATGCCCATCTTTAAAAGAGAAGATAGCCTTTCTTTCGCTTCCTACTGTCGGGTCCACCACTACAAGATGAACGCTGCCAACCGGAAAATATCTATAGGATTCGCTTAAAATAAAAGAAGCACACATTATATCTCCGACCTCGAGTTCATTGACGATATCAACAAAGTTTACGGAAGGATTCACTTTTAGCATTACCCCTTTCATCATTGCCACATAAGGGTCACTTGTACCGAAATCCGTAATAAATGTAACTATTGGCATGTCTAAAATATATAAAGGAAAAAATAATACGCAAGGGCATAGAACCAGAAGAAACAATAACTACCCCAAATCACTGAGAGCACAAGACAATTCAAACATAGCCAGGTACGTAAAAATATTGTGTCCATATTAGTATATTTTTATTTACAGTATAAATATAACAAATAGGCTCGCCTGCCTGTACTTATGCGCGGCTAAAAGCCAATAAAAGCTTAACATATTCAATATCAATAGCTTATACTAAGAGAGCGCCCATCAAAAAGATTTTTATATAAGATTCAAATCCTTTAAATTTTACCGAAAAATAACACCCCTTACTCTAAAACCACATGCAAATAACCCAAAATATGTAACTTAAATTTTACGAAGACAACAAAAAACAACACACTCCGAGTGCCAAGTATATACAAATGAATAACTTAGTATTCTGGAACAAGTTTTGCAGTATGTAAATATGAGGTTACAAAAAATGTATATATTAATTGTCTTAATAATATCACAAGTAAAATCAAGCGGAACAGCGACTCTTAGTTTTATCTTTCCAAACTCGCAGGAAAAAGAAATGGTTGAAAAGATAGTAAAAATCAGAGAGCCGGTTGTGAAACTTGAAGGAGTAAAAGAAGAGAATGGCAATCTGGTCATTGATTTGTCTTCCCGTGAATCACTTGAATTAAGTGTTGTTGTTCTTTATGGTGACGGTGAAGCTAAAGATTTCCGCAGTGATTTAATTGACGGGTTCAAAAAAATAGAAGTCCCAATAGTTCTTAGTGGTCAAGGGGAAAAGGTAAGGTGGGTAAATATTTTATGGGAGAATGATGACCTGGTGGTTTGTAATGCTTCGAATGAAAATTTACCCGATTTGTCCAGCGTTTCCGCCGGACAATTCGCAAAAAATTAAGCCCACCTTACCCTTTCTTCCGGGTCTTTCTATCGTGTCTTTTTCTCATATTATTTAAAAAAGATTTTTAATTTTTGGTTTTGTTATTTATACAAATTTCGCCCTCATCTACTATTATACTTCCGGTCTCCTTGTTTCCGAAAACAAGTACGATTGTTCTTATGCGGAAAAAACAAGTTTTTTCTTGCTTCCCAACAATACCAAAAAATATTTAAATTACCCTTATTATCCTATTGACAAAACAAATATTCTCTTTATAATTATTATATTAAATATATATACAAGCTTAAGCCAAGAGGGGATTGCGATGAATAATGATTTAAAAAGAATAAAAGAAAGAATGGAAAGAGATCCAAATTCTCTTCTCTTTGCTCAATATGCAGACCTTTTAAGGAGAGAAGGAAAAATCGAAGAGGCAATAGGGGTTGCAGAAGAAGGCGTCAAGAAACACCCTGAGTACGCTACCGGCTTTTTGGTTCTGGGCAGATGTTACAATAAAAAAGGGGAAATGGAAAAAGCGGTAATTAACCTAGAAAAAGCTACAGATCTTGATAAACAAAGTATCATCGCATTACAGGAATTAAGTAAACTCTACATAAAATCAGGCGATAAAGAGAACGCCAGAAAAACGCTTAGAAAACAGCTTGAACTTGACCCCTTAGATAGAGAAGCTAAAAAATTATTGAGGGGAATAGAAGAAGAAAAGGCTAATGATAGTGTAGGAAGCCTTTCTTCTTTTTTTGAAGAGGAACTCAATAAAGAAGAAGAGATAGAAGAGGAAGAAGAGAAACAGAAAGAGGAAGAGGAAGAGGAAGAGAAAGAAGAAGAAGAAGAAGAAGAAGAAGAAGAAGAACTTTCCGAGGAAGAAGAACCTCTCGAAGTAAGCTCAGCAGATCTATCAGAAGAAGATGAGCTCCTTGAGACAGAAGAGGAAAAAGAAGAAATCGAAGAAGAGAAAGCTGAGCAACCCTATGAAGATATAAAAATCGAGAGTATATCAAGTGAGGAATTCGAAAAAGAAGAAGCAACAGAAGAAAAAGCTGAGAAAGAAGAGGAATTTTTGGGGGGTGAGGAAACAAGTCTAGAAGAGAAAGAAGAAGAAGAAGAAGAAGAAGAAGAAGAAGAAGAAGAAGAGATAGAAATCAAGGATACGGAGTGGGAAGATGAGACGGAAAGAGAAAAAGAAGAAATAGTAGAAGCAACAGAAGAAAAAGCTGAGAAAGAAGAGGAATTTTTGGGTTTTGAGGAAATAAGTCTAGAAGAGGAGAAAGAAGAAGAAGAGATAGAAATCAAGGATACGGAGTGGGAAGATGAGACGGAAAGAGAAAAAGAAGAAATAGTAGAAGCAGAAAAAATCGAAAAGAGCGAAACCAAAGATGAAGAATGGGAAGAAGAAGACTTACAACTTAAAGACGAAGAATGGGAAGATGAAGAAGAATCAGAAGCTGAGGGACAGACAAAAGGAGAAATAAATATTGGTGATTTTTTCGGTAAAAAATCATCGGAAGAAGAGGAAGAAGAAGAAATAACAGAAGAACCGTCAGCCATTAAAGACGAAGACGAAGCCGAAGAAGAAACGCCAGAAGAGGAATTTATTGAATTAGAAGAAGAATCGGAAGAAGAATTCGAAGAAGAAATGAAATTAACTGAAGAAGAAGCCGATACTTTTACCGCTGAGCCCATCATAGAGGAAAAGGAGAAAGAGCTTAACGTTGAAGAAAATCAAGAAAAACTTAAAGAGCTTGGAGAAATTTACGAGAGTCACGGGTTCAAAGAAAAAGCTATAAGAGTTTACGAAAAGCTTTATGAGATAAGCAAAAGCAATGAAATCAAAGAAAAAATAAAGCGAATTAAGGCATCTGAGAAAGAAGATATTTTAGATTTAGATAGTGAAGAAGGAGAAGGAGAAGGAGAAGAGAGTCTGTTTTCGGAATTAGAAGGTAAAGCCCCTATACAGATGGAAGAAGAAGATACCGAAAAAAAGAAAGAAGAGGAAGAGAGTGACGAAGAAGAAGTCGATGATAGTTTTCGCGATTGGATTGACGGCTTAGGTGGAGCATCAAGTGGATGATAGAATAGAAAAATTACAGGACCAATTTAAAGAAAAAAATATTGACAGCTTTCTCGTAACTTCCAAAGAAAATATTTTTTACTTAACGGGATTTACAGGTGATTCCGGTATACTTTTTATCGCTCCCAGGAAAGCTTTACTGATTACCGATTACCGCTTTCAGGGTGAGTTGGCTAGTAGCGTATGTAATGCTGAAGTTTGTCTTACCAAAAAGGGATATATAGATGAACTTTCGGCCCACCGCATTGCAAAAAGAAAAAGCAGAAGCGGATTCGAGGCTAAAAATATCAGTTATGAAATGTACTGGGAGTTAAGGAAAAAGTTAGACTGGCTAAAATTCAAAAGTTTCGATTCCTTCGTAGAAGACTTAAGAATAACGAAAACCAAAGAAGAAATAGATAAAATAAGAAAAGCCTGCAGAATATTGGATAAAGCGTTCGAAGATTCGGTAGCTTATATAAAAGAAGGCGTCAGCGAGCACGAAATCGCAACCGAGATTGAGTATAAGATGAGAAAATCCGGCGGCGAGAAACCCGCATTCGAAACAATTGTTGCATCGGGATACCGTTCTTCGATCCCACATGGAGTGGCAACAAGTAAAAAAATCAAGAAAGGCGAATTTATTACTATAGATTTTGGTACAACATACCAGGGTTACAGTTCCGACATCACAAGAACGGCTTTTCTGGGTAGTCCGACAAAGAGAGACACCCAGATGTACGAAACAGTATATAACGCACAAAAACTGGCCCTTGAATCGATAAAAGAAAATATGAAAACCAAAGAACTGGATAAAATAGCAAGGGATTTTATTTCCAAAAATGGTTTTGGAGAATACTTTTCCCACTCGTTAGGTCACGGGGTGGGATTAGGAGTACACGAGATGCCGGGTATTTCGAAAAAAGATAATCATCATTTAAAAAAAGGGATGGTTTTTACAATAGAACCGGGAATATATATACCTGATTACCAGGGTGTCAGAATCGAAGATACAATCGCTTTAGAAAACAGCAAACCAACTTTATTAACAAATTCAAAAAGGGAATTGATAGTTCTATAAATGGGTACTCTATCCGATATAGCAAAAGGGGTAATAATAAATCTTGAAGGTTCCATATACCAGATAGTAGAATTTCTTCATGTCAAGCCCGGTAAAGGGCACGCTTTTGTGAGAACAAAAATGAAAGATTTAAGAACCGGTGCTACTATTAGCAAAAATTTCAGAAACGGAGACAATTTTGATATTGTCTCCCTCGAAGAAAAAGAAGCTCAATTTTTATACAAAGACAAAAACCAATTTTATTTTATGGATCTCGGAACCTACGAACAACATCCGATCGATGAAAAATTGATTTCCGAGTCCATATTCTATTTAAAAGAAAACATGAAATGCAAACTAAGAATAGCGGAAAAAGAGATTCTCGGTATAAGCCTCCCGAACTCTGTTACGCTGAAAATAGCTTCTACGGATCCCGGATTAAGAGGTAATACAGCTCAGGGTGGTTCAAAGCCGGCTGTACTTGAAACCGGACTTAAAGTAAAAGTTCCTTTATTTCTTAAAGAGGGAGAAGAAATAGTCATAGATACAAGAACCGGTGAGTATATAGAAAGAAAATAGCAAGGAGGATTTATGGAAAAAGTCAGTGAAAGCATTGGATATGAGAAGCAACTAAAAGGTGGTGAAGTTTTATTCAAAGAAGGCGACGCAGGGGACGAGATGTATCTTATCAGATCCGGTAAGATTAAAATTGTGAAAGATCTGGAAGGTACAACCAAGACGCTTGCCATTATAGGAGAAGGCGAATTTTTCGGTGAGATGGCTCTTCTGGACAAGAGCCCGCGTTCTGCTTCCGCAATTGCCGAAACGGATGCAAGACTTATTATTGTTGATAGAGATGCGTTCTTAAGTTCTGTGAACAAAAATCCTTTTATTAAATATATTATCGAGACTTTGACGACCCGTTTGAGAAAAACAAATAATATGCTGAAATATTTCTCTGTTCCCAACGAAAAGATTCGATTCCTTTTATATATTAAAGACCGTTTATGCAAAAATAAAGAAGGAGATCTGGATACAAGATTGGATTCTGGCGGAAAGGAGATTGCAGATGTTACCGGTGTGCCTCTGGATAAGACAAAAGAGTACCTGAAAGAATTGAAGGAGTACAACATCGCAAATCTCGATGGGAATACCGTCGTAATAAAATCCCCCGAAAGGTTCGAAAAATACGAAGAGTATATTACACTGCAGGAAGAGTTTAAGAGAAGATAAGATTATAGCACGCAGATAAACGCAGATTGACAGGATTTATTATTATTGTTTAAGTAAATCCCATCCCCAAAACCCGGAAATTTAGACAGGATTAACAAGATTTACAGGATTTCATTAACTCGTAACCCGAAACCACAGATCACACAAAGCACACAAAAACCACAAAGATTTTTGTTGCTTAAAACCCAACCCACACCCCTGAATTAGCCACAGATTCACACTGATTTTTTTATTGTTTTTTTACACGAAACTCGTAACCCGAAACTACAGATCACACAAAGCACACAAAGACCACAAAGTTTATTTTTTTTGTTTTTCTAAGCTAACAGCCAAAAGCTAAAGGCTAATAGCCTATCTTTATAACATGTAGTACTTGTAGTTTTTTTTGGACAGGATTAACAGGATTTACTGGATTTTGTTTTTTATCTGCGTTCATCATTAATTGTCTCAAAGTCCGTATACGGGACGAGGACTCCGGGTATTTTGATTTCTCCTTTTTCCGTCTGACAGTTTTCCAGAAGCGATATCATGAGCCTCGGAGTGGCAACACCGGAACCGTTTAAGGTATGCACCGGTATCATCTTCCCTTCTACCCTGACCCGTATATCCGCCCTTTTCGCCTGAAAGTCTTCGAAATTACTTACAGAAGAAACTTCAAGCCACCTGTCCACACCCGGAGCGAATACTTCTATATCGTAAGTTTTGGCTGAGGCAAAGGATAAATCATCGTAAGGGAGTTGAATAACCCGGTAAGGAAGGTCTAATAGTTTCAAAACCTCCAGAGCTTCCAGAAGCATTTTTTCAAGCGTGTTATACGATTCCTCAGGCATTACAAAATTGACAAGTTCTACTTTATTGAACTGATGAACACGCAAAAGTCCTTTTGTTTCTTTTCCGTAAGAACCGGCTTCCCTTCTGAAGCAAGCAGTATAGCCGCAGTACTTAATCGGCAAATCCTCGGGCGTTAGAACTTTTCCGGATAGTATATTCGTAAGAGGAACTTCGGCTGTAGGATTAAGGAAAAGTCCGTCTTTATCAGTTATATACATGTCTTCTCTCATCTTTGGAAGCTGACCCGTGCTAAACATGGAATTTTCGTTCGCAAGAAAAGGAGGAAAAATTTCCGTGTATTGATGACGCTTGGTATGCAGGTCAAGCATAAAATTTAAAAGAGCCCTCTCTAATTTTGCACCTTTACCTTTGTATAGACTGAAATTGCTTCCGGCAATTTTCGCTGCAGCTCCAAAATCAAGAATGCCGAGAGATTCCCCCAATTCGATATGTGTTAAAGGCTTAAAATGTAATTTCTTTACGCCGGTTGGTTTTATAATGTTAACAGGTTTATTTTTGACCGAGCTGTGAACAAGATTTGGAATCCAGGATATGAAATCATCGATTGCTTGTACTATTTCCTTTAAGTCTTTTTCCTCTCTCGTGAGTTTTTCTTTAAGAAACTCTAATTCCGTCAATAATTTGGAAGCATCGAGTTTATTCTTTTTTAATTCCCCTACTTTTTTACTTTTTTCGTTTCTTTCTCTTCGCAGTTCGTCGACGGAAGCTTGTAGAGCTTTTCTTTTATCATTCAACTTTTCGAAAAGTTCGAAATCGATATCAACGCCTTTATTTTTTGTGTTTCTCTTCAGTTCGTTCAGATTTTCTTCGATAAATTTTATATTATACATTTAAATACCTCAAATGGCTTAAAACCCTGTTTCGTATTTCATCCACATTCTCCGTTTCTCCTGTAATTTTTCCTTTTTCCATAACCTTCTTTGTCAATGCAATCATTTCATTTCCGCATTCACATCTTGGTTTAGTGTCTCTCGAGAATACGATTTTTCTACTTGCGCAACGACTACATTCCAATATTTCTTTTTCTCCGGAGACTTTTCCTTTTTTTGCCAATAATTTACCTTCGATTTCAACAATATCAAGGCTAAAGTTAATTGTGGGAGCGTTCGATAAGCTTGTTCCGATTCCATATCCCTCGACCCAGGGATTAAGGTTCTTTAAATTATTTTCATCCAAACCGCCCGAGACGAATATCCCGATATCGCCAAAACCGCGATTATCCAGTTCTTCTCTTGTTTCTCTTACTATCAAGGATAAGTCGCCTCTTCTCGAAGAAGGGGTATCTATTCTGACCGCGTTTAATTTATCTCTTAATTTTTCCGCAAGCCTGACTGCTTCGACTTTCTCGTCACCGAAAGTATCTACGAGCATTACTCTGGGAATACCTTCGGCAATTGCATTGTCGTAAGCAAGCGCGGCTTTTAACGTATCCCCTATAATAAGTATTACAGCATGAGGAATTGTGCCCTGCGGTTTTAATTGTAATCTTTCTGCGGATAAAACGGCAGAAACGCCGTCAACTCCTCCAATGTAAGCATATCTATCTACAACTGGAGTTATGGACGGGTGCATTCTTCTTGCTCCGAAGGATAGAACGGTTCTCCTCCCCGCAGCAATTTTACATCGGGCAGCTTTCGTCGATATGCCGGAAGCCTGGCATATATAACCGAGCAGAGGTGTTTCGAATCTCGCAAAATCCAGATACTTTCCCTTAATTGTAAGAACCGGCTCTTCTTCGAAAAATACACTGCCTTCCGGCAAAGCTTTGATATCTATTTTTTTATCCTTGAATAATTCTATTAGTTCGCTTAGCCCGGTAAATATTGCCCATTTGTAGTTATGGGGGAGTTTTTTTGCCCAAACTTCCGCTGTTACGTCAGGATTTTTCTTTTCCTTTTTTAGAATCTCTTCGGTTCGATGAAAATAAATATCGGTAGTTTTTCCGTCTAATATTTCTTTATGATTTGCGTGAATTTGCATAGATATTATTTAATTTCCTCTCTTCGAAACTATCAAGAAAGTTTTTTATGTCAAGGAGTTTTATCACTTCTTTTCTTTGCTTGTTCTATTAGTTCGACTATTGAAGTAAGTTTTGGTTTTGAATGTTCGAAAATATATGAAATCTCTTCTTCTTTGTAATTCTTCTTTAAAAATTCTTTAATTTCCAATTTTTCGAACCAGCAATCTGCTATCTTTCTGCACGGTAATCCGGTGTTTTCCTGACGGCAGTAATTAAAAGTAATCCAGTGTCCCAGTCTACGGCAATAAATCCGCTCTTTATCGTATTGATCCATATGTGTTAAAAAATGTTAAGAGAGCCGCAAGGATTACCTTGCGACTCTCTTAGAAATTACCATTTTCCTGTTTTTACTTCCTTTGGTTTCGGCAATCCTTCTATACCTTTAAGAGATTTTTTCATTTCCTCTTCAGGTAGAGGATAATCCTGGAGATTACCGGCAAGGTAATTTTGATAGCCCGTTAAATCCATTAGACCGTGTCCGCTCATATTAAAGAGTATGACCTTTTCTTTGCCTTCTTCTTTTGCTTTCTTGGCTTCCTGGATAACCACTGCAATGGCGTGACTGGTTTCGGGCGCGCAGATTATTCCTTCCGTACGCGCAAAGGTTATCGCTGACTCGTAACATTCCAGCTGGTGTACCGCTCTTGGTTTTAAGAGCCCTTCGACTATACCCTGAGAAACCAGAGGAGCCATTCCGTGGTACCGTAAACCCCCTGCGTGGATTGGAGGCGGTATGAAATCGTGGCCTAGTGAGTGCATGGGCAGCAGGGGTGTCATCTTTGCCGTATCACCATGGTCGTATGCGAAGGGAGCTCTTGTCATAGTCGGGCACGATGTAGGCTCGACGGGAATTATCTCTATTTGTTCTCCGTGTATTTTATCGTTAACAAACGGGAAAGCTGTCCCTGCGAAATTACTGCCTCCACCTGCACAACCTATCACGATATCTACTTTATTTTCCCCAGCTTTTTCAAGCTGTTTCTTCGCTTCAAGCCCGATAATGGTCTGATGTAGTAACACATGGTTCAGTACGCTTCCTAAGGAATATCTTGTTTTTCCGCCTTTATCAGTTACCGCTTCTTCGATTGCTTCGCTTATTGCGATACCGAGACTTCCCGGAGTATCAGGCATTTTTTCAAGTATATCACGTCCTGCTTTTGTTTCTGGGCTTGGACTTGCAACACAGGTTGCTCCCCAGGTCTGCATCATGGTTTTTCTATAAGGCTTCTGGTCAAAGCTAATTCTAACCATATAAACTTTACATTCAAGACCAATAATTGCGCAGGCAAATGCAAGAGCACTTCCCCACTGACCTGCACCAGTTTCGGTGGTCAGTTTTTCTATTCCGAATTTTTTGTTATACCATGCTTGAGCTACCGCAGTGTTGGGTTTGTGACTTCCCGGAGGTGAAACGCTTTCGTTTTTGTAATATATTCTTGCCGGAGTACCCAGATGTTCCTCCAAAGCCCTAGCCCTGTGCAGCGGTGTGGGTCTCCATTTATAAAGTATGTTCAGTATTTCTTCGGGAATATCTATCCATCTCTGCTGACTGACTTCCTGTTCTATAAGATTCATAGGAAAAACCGGGGCAAGCATTTCAGGTGTAACAGGGTTTCCGTCCGGACCAAGCGGCGGCTGCAAAGGACTGGGCAAATCGGCTGCAAGGTTATACCACTGTTTCGGAATTTCTTTTTCCGTTAAAACTGTTTTAATCTGCACAATAACCTCCTTTTTATTCTTTTGCACATAATGCTTTCTTTAATACGTATCCATTATATGAAAAAAGATGAAAAAAGTCAAGAAGGACGGTGAGCGGGAAGCAGATTAAAGGCTGACAGCTGACCGCAGACGGCTGACGGCAAAAGAAATAGAAAAAACAACAGAAATAATTGCACATGTAAAACATGTAGTAAATATAGAAACAAAAAAAATAAAAACTACACATTCTACATTTTCTACATGTAAAAAATGGAATGTGGGATGGGTTCAACATTAATATATTGACATTATAAGCTTATAGGGTTATAATATAAATATATTATGAATACCGTTAAGAAAAAACTTTATTCTGTATTATCCGGAGATCTGGTCGGTTCTTCCAAATTGGAAACGGAAGAAAGAAAAGAAATTCTTTCTGTTCTAAAAGATTCTTTTAAACTGATTAAGTCGATTTATCCGGAAGCGATTAAGTCTGCATTCGATGTTTACAGGGGTGACAGTTTTCAGGGTATACTTTCCGAACCTGCCGTTTCTCTTAGTTCGGCTATCATAATTAGAGCATACCTTCGCTATAAAATCAACCAGAAAGCGGATGCACGTATAGCGATCGGCATCGGAGGGATTGACTATCTGCCAAAACATATTACCGAAGGATACGGCGAAGCTTTTGTCGTTTCGGGAGAATTACTGGATAAAATGAAAAAGAGCAGATACAATTTACAGATCGAAACGCCATCGGAAGAAATTAATAAAGAACTAAAGGTCGAATTTATATTGCTTGATTTCCTGATATCCAAATGGTCTGCGGAGCAGGCTGAAGCGATAATAAAACACATGACTGGTCTAACCCAGGAGGAAATAGCAAAAAAATTGGGAATATCTCAACCTGCGGTTCATAAGCGCCTTGAAAACGCCGGTTTCTGGCTGATTGACCAGATGTGCGATAGATACGAAAAGCTTGTATCGAAATTATAATATATGAGTATTATATTAATAATTTATAACCGTATAAGGTTATAGAATGCTATAATGAACGGATACGATTTATTATTGCTTTCGCGGTTATTATCGGCTCATTTTCTCGCGGATTTTCTGTTCTTAAGTGAATCCTGGAAAAAAGAAGTATTTGATAGGAGCTGGAAATCATCCAGGCTCTATCTTCATAGTCTTATATCTGCCGGTATCATTTATCTCTGCTCCACCCTATTCAATGTACTATGGTTTCCCATAGTTGTTTTTATTTCCCGTGTTTTATTCGACGGTATAAAGTTCGGGAAAAGGGTTGAAGCGGAACAAATACTACTGAAGCAGCTATTCAAAATTTTCGTTTTAGTTATCTGTCTAATTTACTTCAAAAATTCGGGAGAAAGCTATAATGTTAAATTTTTCCTATCGCAAGAGCTAAGTTTTAAATTTTGGGTCCTCGCTTTTTCCTACATTACAATATTCTGGCCAGTTGGTTTTTTGATAGGACAGCTGACCGAGCAGTGGCGCGGACAAATCAAAAGTGAGTCTTTAGAAGGCTTAGGTAAAGCAGGTTTATGGATAGGCAGATTGGAGCGAATATTAATTTTGACTTTTGTTCTAATCAATAGATTCGAAGCGATTGGATTTTTGATTGCAGCAAAGTCGATTTTCAGATTCGGCGAAATCACAAATTCGGAAGACAGAAAAATTGCCGAATACATACTGATAGGCACTTTGCTCAGCGTAGTATTCGCGATATTCTTCGGGATATTCACCAAATGGTTGCTGTCAAAATCAATCTTAACTACCAGTATTTTTTAAATACGAAGAAAATATAAAAAGGAGTAAATGTCGAAAAGGAGCTTTTATGGGTTTATATAATAAAGTACTCGTTATATGCACAGGACTTTTACTGGTCATGTGCGAATCCGGCAATGTAAGACAGCAGGGTATCCGGGTCCCCGAAAGATACGGAGCCTCGGAATATTCCAAATTATCGGACGACGCAAAGAGAAGATTTTTATGGGAACATATGGGCTACAGCGAAGAGGATATTGAAGCTATCATAAAGGGTGAAGTTTTTTATGGCATGACCACCGAGCAGGCTGTACTGAGTTGGGGAAATCCGGACAACATCGAACAAAAAGAAGGTTCATGGGGAGTCGACGAAAAGTGGTTATACGGTATAGACTCTCAGGGAGAAAGTTTCAGATATCTACATTTTAAAAACGGAAGGTTGAATGACTGGAAAGATTAAAACACATTCGGCATCATTGAGTATTCAATATTAAAACGTTATCGCCTTTATTTCATTGAAAGTTCTGCTTATAAATCCTCCAATATACGATTTCGCGGTTTACGATTTCTGGATGAAGCCTCTCGGGTTGTTATACCTTTCAAGTCTTTTAAAAAAAGAAGGGCATCAGGTTCATTTATTGGATGCAACAAATCGTTTCGACTCTTACTTTAAAGACGTCAAAAGCGATTCCTTCGGCAGAGGAAAAATAAAATTTCGGAAAATCCCAAAACCGGAAGTTTTGAGAGAAGTTCCGGGAAATTTCAAAAGATACGGGTTACCCGCAAAAATAATAAGAGAAAGAATTAAGGACATCCATCCTGAAGTCGTGATGCTGACCTGCAGCATGACTTACTGGTATCCGGGACTGCTTGAAATAAAAGAAATTATAAAATCGCTTGATTATGAACCTATCTTAATTCTCGGAGGCATATATGCATCTCTTTTACCAGACCATGCAAAAAAGCTCGGTTTTGACAGGATTTACTCAAAAAAAGAAAATTATATCGAAGATATAGGACTCGAAATACCAAAAAATTTCAGCTGGTTTCCCCCACCCGATTATTCCCAATATTCCAAATTAAGTTATGCCTGTCTTGCAACTTCCATCGGGTGCCCTTTTAGCTGTCCCTACTGTGCTTCTCCTTATCTTTACGGTTCAAAACAAGACAAAGAGACAGAACAAATTGCAGAAGAAATTTTTTGCTTATATAAAAAGGGAATAAAAATATTCGTCTTTTACGACGACGCTCTTTTAATCCCGGAAGAAAGATTCATCAACCTGTGTGAAAAGATTAAAAAGAAAGAAATGGCAGTTTCTTTCTTTACTCCAAACGGGCTCCACTTAAGGTTCATTTCGAAAGATGTTGCCCGGGCAATGTACGAAACGGGATTTAAAGAACCAAGACTCTCCCTCGAAACAACTGACGAAAACATACAAAAAAAACTTTATACGAAAACTTCGAATTACGAATTTGTTAAAGCCGTAGAAAATCTTACTGGTACAGGATACAAAAAAAGGGACATCTATACCTATCTTCTTGCAGGAGCACCCGCCATCGATTTTGAGTCTGTAGAACAATCCATTCTTTATGTCGCAAAAATCGGAGTCAAAGTAACACTTGCGGAGTTTTCCCCAATACCGGGGACAAAAATGGAAGAGAAATTATCGGACCCTCTTTTGACAAACAATACCGTATACTATCAATATAAAAAGAAAGAAAAAGAAATGACAAAAGTAAAAAAATTAGCTAAAGAAGTGAATAGAAGTATCGCTTAGTTGGGTTTGTTGGGTTAGTTGAGTTTGTCGAGTTAAATAGTTACTTGTTCACTTTACTTGTAAATAAAATATCAAATATCAAAATGACATATAAAAATGCAAAATCAACTCTTTCTTACAACAAAATATTTAACCGAAAAAAGGGGTTTTCTATTGCCCCCAACACCCCACTTTTTCAACAACAAATAGCACAAATTACACAAATAAATTAAGAATAATATTCTTTATTGATGTAAAAAACAAAGTCTTTTTTTAATATTCGTGTTATTTGTGTAATTCGTTGTTTCTCTGTTTTTTTATTTTTGAATTTTATCAAATATTATCTATTATATTCCACCTGGCGATCCATTTACCCTGTCTATCGCCTGCGGGGTCGAATTTAACGTAATCCTTGGGCAGATATTTTTCTTTTATCGAGATATCAACTCCTATCGTTTCAAGTAGATACCCAAGGCGTGCCAACAAACTTTTATTCTGACATCTTACGGCATATTTTATCAATTTTTTTATTGATATATAGTCAAAGAGGTCATTTACAATTTCCCTAAACTTGACCAAATCCGGTCCATAATCGGTTTCTTCAAGGCAATCCAAAATTGCCTTTTCGGGTTCAGCCATCGTTACTCTACTTCCATCGATATTTAACTGGCAAAAACCGAAAAATTTATATGGTTTCAAAGTAATATATCTGAAATTGTATTTTTTGAATACTATAGGTCTTTTCCTCTTGGGAGTTGCCACATAATAAGTTTCCGTATCCGAAACCAATTTAGTTCTATATACCGATAAAGCGGTTTCAAAAGAGATATAGGAGGGCTGTACAGTCTTTGAGGCAATCAAAAAAGGATATTGAGCGCCTTCCGGTAAGGTATATTTACCCTTTTCGATTTCTTCTATTTTTTTATCCATTTTCAACTGGTATGCCAATTGAGAAGCATAATTGTTGGATATATCGAATAATGAGCATATATCCGAAATAGTAAAAAAACTTACTCCGGTCTTTCTCAGATTTGCCAGTATCAGTTTTTTTGTCAGTGACATATTTAATATTAACCCTAAAGTGTTGAGTAGTCAAGTGGCAATATCGGATTTTCTTCTTGACTAATCTTACACTATATCTATATTTCAAGAAAGCACAAAAAGGAGGAAATTTATGGCACAGGAAGAAAAAGAAATTAAAGTCAGATTTCCGGAAAAACTGATGGAGGGTTCCTATGCAAATCATATGATAGTCCTGCATACAAGAGAGGAATTCATTATGGATTTCATAATGGCTTCGCCTCCTGCAGGTAGTGTTACGGCACGGGTCATTACCAGTCCCGGACATATGAAGCGTATAATAAATGCTCTCCAGGATAATATGAAAAAATATGAAGATAATTTCGGTAAAATAAAAGAAGCTCAACCTCCGAAAGGATTTATCTCGGCAGAAGTCAAACCTGCGTAAGAAATTTATTCGATTAACAACTTTACATTCGAGTAAAACTATTCAGATTATCGAAATAAGCTCCTACTTTCTCCGGGGCGAGGTCTAACTCGTTATAATTTATTTTGCTAGCGTATACACCTTTGGCATTTGCCTTTATTTCGGTGAAATTATTTCCGAAAAAATATTTTATTGCATCTATACGTTTCGAATACGAAAGATAAAAACTCGCTTCCTCGGGTTTATCGGAACGAATCAAATACTCTTCATCCAAAGTTTCGTCGCCAAGTTTCACTTCCCCACCCCAACGGGAAAACATCTGATTTATTACCTGTTTTCTAATAATCCTAAAATTAAAACCAACCGGACTTAACAATTCCAAAGCGAGAACCGCCGGCGAATCTTTTCCCCCGAGAGTCAACTTGAAACGAATCTCCGGTCCATAGTTTAATATACTAATATATGTACCTGCTATAAAAGAAGATTTAATCTCACCATTAAGCATTTCAGCAATAGGTTTAAGTTTTCTTTCAATTATCTTTGCGGAAATTTTTGCTATTATGTATACCAGTAAGGAAAATCCCAATATTGCTATCACAACAGCTCCGGGTATACCTAAATTTTTCAAAAGTTTATCGATTGACATAAGTTCCCTCCCTGTTTTTACAGAAAATTAAATATCAAAATTTAAAAAGCAAAACCCACATCCCCACACCCTATTTTTTTTAACAACAAATAGCACCCCGATACAGTCATTCTTCCTTACAGGGCAGGCAAATTACACAAATGATTTTATTGTTAGTAAGTTAGTGCGTGGGTGTGTTGGTGAGTTAAAAAAACAGACCAACGGACTAACTGACCCACAGACCAACAGTTTAAAAATTCGTGCTATTTGTGTGATTCGTTGTTTCTCTCATTGTTCTGTTCATTGGTCATCTTTGCCGTATCTTCCTTTTCCCCAAAACAGTACAGATACCCGTTCCTTGAGCCGATGTAAATTTTACCGTCCCAGGCGATTGGTGTTGACTCAAAGCCACCCGGATATTCTTTATCCAGTAACATAAAATTTCCGGTTTTGTCGAATTCAAAGAGATGTATCCCGCCGTATCCCGCGGCGATGAGCCTATTGCCGACTATAATTGGCGTAGAAATAGAAGCACCTATTTTCTTCTTGAATACAAGTTTCGGAGTGGGATAAGTTTTTTTTCTGTCCGGTCCGTAAACTTTTCCTTTTAGTTCATCTACCTCTTTATAATTAACAACATATAAGAATCCATCGATTCCAATAAATGCAGCAAGCGAAGGATCATCTTCAATTCTCGTCCTGTCGTTTATGCCCACAGAACCTATGATTCCTCCCTGCCATTCTTCAAATGTCGCGTTGCCGGTGGGGAAATACCAGACAACCGCTTCGGTTTCGCTCTTTGAGGGGTCGAGTTTAAACACCCCTCCTTTACCTTCTATATATTGTTTTTCTACGGTAACAAGCAAACAACTGTCTTCAGTCGCCACGGGAGTACCGTCAAGATCGGCACCTATATAAAAATCCCAATCGATTTTTTTCGTCTTGAGATTATAGCCATATACATGACCGGAGCCTGCCGTAATGTAAACACGGTCATTCAAAAGACAGGGAGAGGATTCTATTACGAGATTTCCCCTGTGTCTCGCTATATCTTTTTCACTGTAAAGAGATAATTCCTGGCATATTTTAGGTTGCAGCATACCGTTTTCATCGACTGCACTGTCGGGGTTCGGGTCGAACACTGCAAAAATCGCATTTTCCAGACCGATATATGCGGTATCGTTAAGAATAAGAGCCGAAGCATCTACGTCTCTGCTGTAACTGCGCGTCCTTTTCACGTCAAACTTCCATAATTCTTGACCGTAGAAATATGATATTGCCCTTAAACTCGGAATCACATCAGAATAAAGAGACTTATGTACTCCTCTCCTGCTCCCCTGAAGAATAATAAGACTTTCGTCAATTTTTCCGGCGTATTTGTTCGACCAGATTGTACCGGTACCTTTAATTACGTCATCATATTCATACTCCCAGACGGTTTCACCATTACTCGCATCTATTTTTTTCAATTTATGGTCATACGCTCCCTGTATCAGATAATATCTGCCATCCTCGTATACCAGCAGGGGCTGTCCGGTCCAGCCACATCCCCACCATGTTGTTTTCCCTTCTTTGTGCGGAACTACGGTTTTCCCTTTTCCTAGGAATTTTTTCCATAATATATCAAGCTTCGAAGGAGCTTTATTACCATAATAATTCCGCTGGGGACTACCAAGAAAAGTCCCGATTTCCACTTTAACATCTTTAAATTTGCCATAAGAAAGATTCTCAAAATCTTGAGAGTACAACTTCGGACTTCCAAAAATTAAAATAAGAAATAAAACACAGAACCGACATAACTCCACACCGGAAGATTTTACCCCAAAGTTCTTAATTGGCCACTGATTCTCACTGATATACACGGATACCGCCACTCCCTACTTAATTTTATTTTTTGATACAATAAAAAATTTTTTGAATCTGTGTTCATCCGTGTTCATCTGTGGCTATTTCCTTATGTTTCATTAACTCTTCAAACTGAATAACCTTCACACCCGCTTCTTGCAGTATTTCTTTTGCAAATTCGTCGGGATAACCCTCCTTGTAAATAATTTCTTTGACACCTGCGTTTATCAACATTTTAGCACAGGTAAAACAGGGATGAGTAGTCACGTAGAGAGTCGAATCCTGCATCGAGATTCCTATTTTAGCTGCCTGAATTATCGCGTTCTGTTCGGCGTGAATCGCTCTCGAAAGCTCCATTCTCTGCCCGGAAGGAATCCCGAGCTCGTCTCGAAGGCATCCTCCTCTGTCTTCACAATGTGTTATACCATCCGGTGGCCCGTTATAACCGGTCGTCAATATACGTTTATCGCGTACAATAACAGCCCCCACTTTTCTCCTGAGACAGGTAGCTCTTGTACTTACAAGCTCTGTTATCTGCATAAAATACTCATGCCAGGAAGGTCTGCTCATATCCCACGTCCTCTTTTTTAAATATTTTTGAAACTATCAAATTGCCTCCTTAAAAATCAACCGCTTCTGCATTTATTTATTATTTTCTTAATTTCGGAATGAATTATTCCGTTTGAAGCAATGACATCTCCGGAGGTATGGTCCCAGTACTCTTCATAAAAATTCGTAATTTTACCTCCCGCTTCTTTTACAATCAGTCCGCCCGCGGAGGCATCCCATACCTTCAGGTGTTTCTCCCAGTAACCGTCTAACCGTCCGCAGGCCACATAGCAAAGATCGAGTGCTGCGGATCCCAGACGTCTTATTCCTCTAGACTTCATCAGAAGAGCTGCGAACTCCGGCACATTGCAGTCTTTCTGGATTTTCTTAACATAGGGAAAGCCCGTCGCAAGAAGTGAATCGTTGAGGGTTTTTCTTTTCGAAACAGAGATAAGTGAACCGTTTAGAAAAGCTTTTTTGCCTTTTTCGGCATAAAACAGTTCTTTATGTAAGGGGTCGTAAACTACACCCATTTTCAAATCTCCATCCAGTTGATAGGCAAGTGATACGCTGAAGATAGGTATACCCGAGGCAAAATTATTCGTTCCATCCAGAGGGTCAATTATAAAAGCCTCTTTTCCCTGCCGGGAGTCCGGTTTTGTTTCTTCTGCCGTTATTTCTATACCCGGGTATTTTTCAATAAGAGCGTTAATAATAAATTCTTCCGATTTTTTATCTGCTGTCGTCAAAAGTTCGCTTCCTTCCTTACTTTTGATTTCAAAATTTCCTCTAAAATATTTGATGAGTATTTTTCCTGCCCCCCGGGCAACATTTTTAAGGAACTTCAGTTTATCGTCAAGATGGGAATCCATATGGTGATTACCTTATAGTACATACAGCCAACTTTTTGTTTCTCCCCCCAACAACCCATTTTTTAACAACAAATAGCACAAATATCACAAATGGATTAATAACAGTCATTTTATTTTTGTAAAAAACGGAATTTTTTTTGCCTTTATTCGTGTTATTTGTGTAATTCGTTGTTTCTCTTTTTGGGTTTTTATTCTTCATTCTACATTTTAGCGGCTTTGCCGCGTTACGAGGCTCAAAGAAAAGAAACTCTCGGGATATGTTTTATTCAATTTATACGAACTAAAAGTAAACATTCCCACTCCCGATTCCTGCACAAACTTCATCTTCTCAGGCAAATAATTCTTATTAAGGCGTACGGAAATGGGATAATCGAGTTCATCTTTTAAGGGTGAGAGATGCATCCAGTTCGAACTGGTCGAATCCACCCTGTAATTTGCGGAAGGGGAAAACAAAACATTGTAAAAAATAATCGGCGTTCGACGGCGAAAAACCTGTCCGTTTTGCTCTCTCCAAACAAAAACAGAATCACCTTCGAAAATCATAACTTCTCTTTCGGGCGTATAAACATCGATCCTTGCTTTATCTTTTACCGTGTAAACGGAACCCGTAAATTTTATAGTGTCTCCCTGAATGAGAAGAATTTCATCGAATTTACATTCAAGTGATTTCACTCCGGCTAATTTTTCCGAAACCTCATTCAATACCGAAGAAACCAAAAATAAAACAAATATCATTTTATATCTCCCTTTTTATTATGACTTCTCTTGGTTTCGAACCTCTGAATTTCCCCACAACACCTGTTTTTTCAAGCTGGTCGATCAATCGTCCTGCTCTCGCATATCCTATTTTTAATTTCCTTTGTAAGAGTGAAACGGAAGCTGTCTGCTGGTCAATGATTATTTCTTTAGCCTCCTCGTAAAGTTCATCAAGTTCTCCTATCTCTCCGGAGCTTTCTTCAACTATAAGAAATTCCTCAATTTCTTCAGTGGGAGGATAATAGTCCAGTTTATCCACAAATTCCGTGAATACGTTTTCGTCCAGGTCAAGCTGAATATTAAGTAATTTACTGAACTGCTCTATCCTTTCTGCTGCTCCCGGAAGGGTTCTGTCTGCGAGAACATCGAGTATATCCTCTTCTTCTGCCATAGCACAAATATCATCGGCATTATTAAATTGTTTTTTGAGCAAATCCCTTAAATGTGCAAGCCCTATCATCGAAACGATCTTCTTGGTTTCTTCTATGGTTATGAACGGCCCATGCAATCTCTTGGAAACTCCTTCGTCCGGAGGAACAAAAAGCATATCTCCATTCCCGAGAAGTTTCTCGGCTCCTTTCGCATCCAGAATGGTCTTCGAATCGTGCACTGAAGCGACCTGAAAGGCAACCCTTGCCGGAAAATTGGCTTTTATCAATCCCGTTATTACATCTACCGAAGGTCTCTGTGTTGCCAGTATAAGATGTATGCCTACCGCTCTGCTCATCTGGGCAAGTCTGATCACGGCATTTTCGACGTCTCTGCCGCTTCGCATCATTAAATCTGCAAGTTCGTCAATGACTATAAAAATATAAGGTTTTTTATCTTTTATTTTATTGTTGTATCCCTGAATGTCTCTAACACCCACACGAGCGAATTCTTTGTATCTCTGCTCCATACATTCAAGACTTTTACTAAGATACTGAAACGCTGTTGCTTGGTCGTTTATGGCACTTCTGATTAAATGAGGAATACCGTTATAAACCGAGAGCTCTATTCTTTTGGGGTCTATAAGTATAAAACGAATTTCTTTGGGTGTTGCTTTGTAGAGGAGAGAAGTGATAATCGAGTTTATAAAAACTGATTTACCGGAACCCGTAGCTCCTGCAATAAGAATGTGAGGCATCAAAGCGATTGAATAATATAAAGGATTTCCGGTTATGGTTTTACCGATCGGCACGTAGGTTATAGAGCTGTTATTCTGGAATGCTTCGTTGGCTATAAAGTCTTTCAGGTATACTGTTTCTCTATTTTTGTTCGGCACTTCTATTCCTACAACTCCCTTGCCGGGTATTGGAGCTATAATTCTTATCTTTTCTGCGTGGAGCGCCAGTGCTATGTCGTTGGCAAGATTCGATATTTTAGATAATTTTATGCCGAGGTCGGGCTTGAATTCGAACCGGCTGACAACAGGACCCCTTAAAACCCCTGTTATACTTCCGGTTATCCCAAAACTTTCAAGCTTACCTTCTATTATACTTTTATAACTATCTATTGTTTCCGTCGACATCCACTCCACAGGGACAGGGTCTTTAAGAGCATTAAGAAAATTTTTCCTGAATGCTTCAGGACCCTTTGGCGGAGAAGCCAATCTTTCAATTTTTGGAATTTTTGTTTCTCTTATTCTCTTCGGGATGATTTCTTTTATACTTCTGGTTTCACGAATATCACCCTCTTCTGATTTTACCGGAACAATTTTTTCTTTTCTTTTGGGTAAAAGTTTTCTCAGGTTACCTAATGCGCTAATTAAAGGCTTGATATTTATTTTTATTTTAATTTTCTTGGGAGAAGGTTGCAGGTATATATAAAGAACCAGAAGTGCGAGGAAAGAAAGTAATGTCATACTCCCGCCGAAGCTTAATTTGGATATAAGAAAAGAACCTATTGTTTTTCCTACTTCTCCCTTTTTTACGTCCGGGAGTTTTGTATTTATAGATATCGCCACAAGTGTAATAAAAAACAGCCAGATAAATAATCCCCCTATTCGGTAGAATATATGTTTGACTTTGTTTTTAAAAAGAGCAACAGCCGCAATAACAAGGATAAGGGGCAACATATAAGAAAGGATACCAAAGGTCTCAAACAGGCTTTGCGAAATGAAAGCACCCACTATTCCTCCGAAATTTTCGGTTAAATCCTTTTCGGGAGAATAGGATAAGAGTGACACTACGATAAGAAAGGACAAAAAGAGAATGATTATCCCGTTCATTATCATTTTCTTTCTCCCTTCCATATCTTTTACTGTAACTATAAGGGACCTGATTATAAGCCCCACAAGAGCTATTATTACCAATGAATTAACTATCTTCATACCTGAATAATACATCTCTCGGTAAGTCTGTCAAGTTTGGAAATTTTCCGCCCTAATTTTTTTTAACCACAGAGAACACAGAGTAGAAAAAGAAACACCGAGCGCACAGAGATTTTATTTCTTTAAACCAACATCCAAAAGCCAACTGCTAAGAGCCTTTTTTCACAACATGTAGAACATGTAGATACTGTAGTTTTTTTGTTACTAATTTACCAATTCACTGATTTACCAATATACTAAACTGTCGATTTGAAGAATCTGCGAAAGGAACTACGAACTAAGAACCAGGCACTAAGAACTAAAGAGCTATCTATACTTCTCCCAATATCTAACTTCGGCAGGTTTTGCGGGAAGGGCAATGCCCTTTTCTCTTGCGTCTTTTAGCGCCCTGTCTGCTTCCTCGTCATACCACCAGAACCTTATAGGCGAGAGCTGCCAGTAGGAAGAACCTTCGAAACGTCCAAGTACGAATTCCGGCGTATCGAATTTATTCCAGTACAGAATTCTTACGTTGTCCGAAATCCAGAACATCGCCATCATATATTCGGATGTCAATATCGAATCAAGCTCCTGAAGAAGCGTTATCCTTTTTTTTATGTCGAATTCTTTGCTGTATTCTTCACATATTTCGTCAACTTTTTTGTTTTTTAATCCCCATATATTATTGGTATTTTTCTGGTCGGCATACTTAGAATGATAGATATATTCGGGTTCGGGAAACAAGGAACCGGTAAAAGCAATGTCTGTAATTTTAAAATCATATTCATGCAAACTCCTCATATGGGTAGCCCATGTTACTTTCTTTATATCAAGTTTAATACCGATTTTCTTAAGGTCTTCCTGATATAAGGTCTCGATTCTCGTGTCGCCGTCGTAATCGTTCAATTCAAGTTCGAAAACCTTACCATCTTTTACGATATAACCTTCGTCATTTAAGTTTTTCTGAGAGTATCCCGCTTCCTCAAGTAATTTAATCGCTTCCGTAGGATTATATCTAATCTTTACATTATTTTTGTTTTCGTAAGGGGAATTTTGATAGTATGAATCCAGATACTCATATTCATTAAAAAAGAGTTTTTCCATCATCTCTTTACGATTCAGCAGGTAATAAAATGCTTTCCTGACACTTATATCGTTGAAGGGTTCAGTTCTCATGTTAAAATGAATGCCGGATATACCAACAGATGCATCATCGTATATTTTTTGCTTTATGATATGGTTATTTTCTATAGAACTTATTTTCTCAGGAGTAAAGTCTTTAACCCATTTTCTGGCAACTCTTACATAAATGATATCGATATCTCCTTTTTTAAACTTTTCGTCCATTATAGTTTCTTCAGTATAAAATATGAACTTAAGGAGGTCAAAATTGAATAAAACTCTATTTTCTTTCAAACTTTGCCCCCACCAGGAATTATTCCTTTTTAAAGTTACGAATTGATTTGCTTCGGCTTTCTCGAAAATATACGGACCCGAACCCATCATCATTTTATCATTAAAATTACCCATATATTGTTCAACAGATATTGAACTTAGTATGCGTTCGGGAAACACATAAAAACTTGTACTGAAACTCAAGAACAGACGCCATTCAAGAGATTTGGGCTTGACCATAAGGATATTTTCGGAAAGCGCAATCGGTCTTTCATACTTATTCCACAGATCGTTTTGAAAAGGCTCCCTAATGCCTTCATCAATTAACATATCCCAGGTAGCAACGAAATCGAACGCTGTTACAGGTACGCCATCCTGCCATTTTGCAGCAGAATTTATATGATAAAAGTAAGTTTTTTTGTCTTCCGTAACGTACCATTTATCGGAAAGCAGAGGTTTATATTCTAAGGTTACGGGATCCATATCAAGGAAAGTTTCATATACTAAACTCTGCAGAATAGAATTGAAAACATAACTGGAATTCTCTCCTACAGGTCTCAAAGTAACAGGATATCCGATTTCCCCCATTATTAATGTTCCTCCCTTCTTCGCATCCTTGCTCCCAAGGATAGTCGGCTTTTTATTCGTAGTCCATTTAATCGATTCGATAACACTATCGACTTGTTCCCGACTTAAATCTTTCGGTCCGTACTTCTCCATTAATTCTTCTTCGTTTAAAATTTGTGCTTGTGTGCCCGTTGAAGAGGCTTCTTTATTACAACAGGAAATAATTGAAAGAAAAGAAATTAACAACAATCCTGAAAGGATTCTGTTCACTATAACCTCCTTTAAAAAAACCAATAAAACCATAATTTAAACTTGATAAGTACTTCATATTTCTATATTAAGTTCGTTTTAAAAAACGTCAAGAGAGAAAACCCTTATTACCCATAGTGTAACAAATCTTCAGACAGATGTTCTACCGATTATGTGCTTTTAGAGCGATTTTATTCCACTCTATATTAGGTGAATCCTCTCGAAAGAAAATTCTTTTAGAACCAAGATAGTAACTAACGTATTTTTCCCTAAGACATTCCAAAGCTTTCTCTTCATCACCCCACAGTTGGGCAACTATGTCCGGTTTAAGGATTCTTATGGAATAATTGTAATCATATTTGTTATGTCCCGGATAAAAATCTTCCCAGGAATTCAAATGAACTTCTTGGTGAGCTATGACTTCGTCGTTGTATCCTAAAAGATCAACGCAGTTCCGCCCAGAAAAATATGGAATAGCACCTGCCCAAACAACTGCGATTTTAGCTTCTTCAGTCGTGATCTCTCTTAATTTTAAACCAAATTTCACCATCTCTTTATCGTCGTTTACATGAATACCGGAAGCTGCAAGCAAGCTCCCCAGAGGAGCAGCGATACCACCGTGTAGTCGGAAAATAAGAAGTAATATTAAGATAATAAAAAGATAGTTTTTTGCTTCTTCTAGCAAAAGTGTAAACCTGCCATTTTTAAACACTTTGGTTCTCAGAAAATGCTTAACTAATTTAAATAAGTATTTTAATGTTAAAGAAAAAAGTATAAAGAAGCATGGCATTACAATACATAAGAATCTATTGGCGACATGATACCATTTTTCCCAGGCGTCGCCTCCCACATAAATACTGTAGGTAAGTTGCGAAACGAAGATGTATAAGAGAAGCAAAACTTTTTTATCTTTCTTGTGGAAGACATAAATAAAAGGAAGGATAAACAGAAATGGAGACATATTTTCAATAAATTCCGTTGCCGTCCATAAACCTTTTCTGAAACGAAAAAAGAAAGGAGTTCCCGATACTTTAAGATAATAAGTGTTGGGTAGAATTTCCCCATAGTAATATAATCTAAAGAGAGTCTCTGAAACAGCAATAAATGCAAATACGGATAAAGCAGTTGTGAGATTTTTTTTTCGGTTTTTTTCTAGGAAAATTACTACAAACGCAGAAATCGCAACAAATAAAAAGGCAAAATCTACTCTAATTAACATTCCGATCCCCAGAATATAGAATAGAGACGGATAAAATTCTCCTGTTTCAATTGATTTTAAAATACGATATATAGATAGGAGTACTATAAAACTCAAAACAGCGGTCTCCATACCCTTAAGAGCCCAAAAGATTATCGGCAGATAGGTTGCCGTTAGCAGAATAGCAGAGAATGTTACGTATCTGCTTTTCGATAGGTCCCAGGTTATTTTCCTGATTATGCAAAGGTTTGCCATTAGAAATAGCAAACCGGTTACTTGAATAGGAAAGGATGTTTTTGATATGTCTATGGGTAACAGATGCCAAACAGACATATAAAGTATCCAGAGTAGGTTAGAATAACCTTCTACTCTTTGTCCTTTGGGATTCCATATTAACCCGTTGCCTTGAGCCAGATTTTTAGCATACCTCATCGAGATCATTGAGTCATCGGAGAGGGTAAAGTATCTTATGCCTTCAAATTTAAAACTTGTGTTGAAGATAAAAACGATGCAATACAAGGTAAAAAATATAAGGATTAAGGAAAAAGTACGCCTGGTTATAAAAACAACCACCTTTGTAAGAAGAGGGGTCAATGCCCGTAGCCATATTAGAGAGCTTACGCCAATGACAGATAAGGTAATTCCCATATACATAAAAAACAATCTTGCGCTTTCGAGAATCAACACTCCATCTCCCGGTAAGAAATTGTCCTCGGCAAAATGTTTAGCTACGAAGGACGGAGTGAAAAAAAAGCTTAAGAAGATTGCCACTACTCCCGAAAACAATACAAATAGTGCTAAAACTTTCAGGTTTAGTTTACTCAACTTATGGCCCCTCAACTATACGCTTGAAACAATTTTCCCCATTCTGTTTCCATAAATTTTCTTATTTCTCTTTTGCCTTTTATCTGATACCAAAAATAATCACGGTATAGGGCACTTCCGAGAATCGCAAGTTTAGATAGAGAGGTATGAAAAAGCAAGGGTTCCACAAAACTTAAAACTCCCTTGCAAAACAGAATATCATACTTTCTCGCAAAATCCAGCGCTTTTTTATTGAATGAATTCAGAAGACAACGTCCATTAAATCCTTCTACGTAATCAATATATTCGATAATGTCATAAATATTATTTCCGAGAGAACCATCTCTAAATAAATCGAAGGGATGAGGGATAAAAACTTCTCCACCCTGTTCTTTAATTTCGTAGATTACCCCTTTTAGTTTTCTACTTTTTATTTCCTTTTTTAAATGTAGTCCTATAACTTCTCCCTTTTCTGTACATATTTCAGCTCCGACAATCACTTCAATTAAGGAATTATTTATTCTGCTTGTTTCAAGTCCTCCTTTTATGGTATTATGATCGGTTATTGCTAATTTCTTTAGACCTATTTTAGAGGCGATCCTTAGTATAGTTTCCGGCTCGAGAGTTGAATCTTTTGAGTATTTTGAATGTATATGATAATCAAATTTAATCATTTCTTTACCCTCTCTTACCGATTTTGTAAAAAATAGAAGCTAAGAACCTCTAGCAAATAAAAGGTGATCGGTTATATCAAAAGCTCAGATATATAAAACGCTTAGAGCATACTTCTTTCTAAGCGTTTTATATAATCTTTAATCCTTGATTAGCTCCTTTTTTACTAAAATAATACTCAATCGTAGACGAATGTTAACCAGTTATGTTTATCTTCCTTTTCGCCTTTTATGATGCCGAAGAATTCATCCTGCAGTTTCTTCGTGATTGGTCCTCTTTCCCCGTCTCCGATTTCGATGTTGTCAACTTTCGTAATGGGTGTTATCTCGGCTGCCGTTCCCGAAAAGAATACTTCATCCGCGATATATAATGCTTCCCGCGGTATGAGATGTTTTTCGATGCGTAAGCCGAGGTCTCTCGCAAGAATAAAAACACTGTGTCGTGTAATGCCGGGAAGTATAGCAGTGCTGGAAGGAGGGGTATATATAACATTGTTTCTGACAACAAATATATTCTCGCCTGAACCTTCAGAAACATATCCATTGGAATCCAGAGCAATACCTTCGTCAAAACCGTTCATCAAAGATTCCATTTTAATCAACTGGGAATTGAGATAGTTGCCTCCGGCTTTTGCAAGAAAGGGCATTGTATTGGGAGCAAAACGGTTCCAGGAAGAAACCTGAACGGAGATGCCTTTTTCAAGAACGCCTTCACCAAGATAAGCTCCCCATTCCCAGACTGCAATTGCGCAATTAACCGGATTTCCCAAAGGATTAACCCCCATAGGTCCGTATCCTCTGAATACAACAGGTCTTATGTAACACTCCTTGAGTTTGTTGACTTTGATGGTTTCAATAATGGCTTTCCCAAATTCCTCTTTAGTATAAGGAATATCCATCCTGTATATTTTAGCCGAATCATACAGCCTTTTCAGATGTTCCTTATGCCGGAAAATGGCGGAGCCTTTCTTCGTGTTGTAACACCGCGTTCCCTCAAAGATGCTCGAACCGTAATGAACAACATGAGAGAGGACATGGATTTTGGCTTCGTCCCAATCAACGAATTTCCCGTCAAACCAGATTTTTCCTTTACCGGAACTCATAAGACCCTCCTTACGGACTTATAATTTTAATAATTAAGTCAATATCTGACTAATTCTAACAAAAAATCCCCAAAAATCAACCCATTTCCTTATAATTGCCACGAAGACACTAAGACACAAAGCCCACCACTCCCAGCCATTTTTATTTTGTTTGTTTAAAACCCAACCCACAACCCCAAATTAATCTCACACAAAGACATAAAGAACACAGCGTTTTATTTTTGTTTTTCCTATTTAACCATTTTCCTATTTTACCATTTAACTGATCCGAAGGATCCGTTAAGTTGACTTTTTTCTTTCTCAGGTTATTTTTAAATTATGAATTTTAAGAGGAGGTATTTTATGGTTCACAAAATAATCGAAAAATTTTTTGTCTCTTTTTTACTTTTATTTTCTCTTTTTGGTTGCGTTCACTCATATTACAACAAAAATCCAAAGTTAATTGAAACAAACACAGTGGATTCCTGGAAAGAACTTAAGGTTGAAGTTCTAGCAGTTAACGAGGATGAAGCTGTTTTCCACTTGTGGACTGAGGATTTCGAAAAAGTTCGAGACTCTTTAGATTTTGAAGTTTTTTATAATTCTCTTGCCGTAGGGGCGAAAAAATATGAAGACGTAAGAAAAGAATTAATTATGATGGGAGCGAGCGGTCCTTTCTTAGGAGCGACGTTTATTGCCCTCGGTAATGAGATGTCCGGATGTGTAAACGAATTTCCAAGGGAATTTGGTTTAGAGGGTGACAATTCTGCAAATTTCTTATATATTATGGGTGGTTGTTCGTTTTTAGTAGGAGCTGTTGCTCTTTTTCAGGGAATTTCTATTGAAGAAAAAGAACCAAAGAAAATGACTATTACCAGAATTCAGCAAAAGGAAAATAGCATTAGGAGTTTATCAATAGAATCGGTAGCCGTATCTTTATCGAATACTAAATTCAGAAAGGAATACATAACCGATAAAGAAGGTAAGGTTTCGATTTCTATAGAAGATATTTCACCGTTTTTATCAGATGAACTTTCAAGTATAACTTTTGTTTTTTTTATAAGGGTTTATCAGCCCAGATACCTGTTGAACTTCGTTAATGATTTTAAATTTAGAGAAAGTTAGAATCAGGGTATATATATGAAAAAATTCCTTAAAGAAGTATTTAAAGGAATAGAGGAAAAAGAAATCAACGAATTGGAAAAAATCTTTGAAGAGGTTACATTTCAAAAGGACCAGCCAATGGTCAAAGAAGAAGAATTCGGCAAAGAAATTTATATTTTAAGGAAAGGCAGTGCCCTTGCGACAAAAAAAGGGAAAGTATTGGCTGAACTCCACCCCGGCGATATCATCGGAGAAATGTCTCTTATAGAAGGAGCCGTCCGCTCAGCTACAGTTACGCCAAACGAAAAGACGGTACTTGTTAAAAGTGACAGCGAAAAATTTTACAAATTACTTTGTAAAAAACCTAAAATTGCCGTTTGTCTTCTTCGTACACTTTCGAGTAGGCTACGCCTGATAGACGAAAAAGTCGTAGAAAAAGCTCTGCAGGAAGAACGCCTTGCAGTCCTTGGCAGGCTTGGCTCCACGATAATTCACGATTTAAAATCGCCTCTTTCCGCAATTAAGGGCTATGCAAATATTCTTGGAGAAGAAGGGATTGATGACAGAACCCTAAAATACGCAAAATCCATCAATAAAGCTACCGATTTCGTTTTTGAGATGATAGAAGATATTCTGGAGTTCGGTAGAAACAAAAGTACACTGGAACTACGCCCTGTTAATATTTTCGAATTTCTTAAAGAAGTTGTCGAACTATCCGGAAAAGGAACCGATACCAAAGAAATCGAGCTAAATATCAAAGCGCCCGATGATTTATACTTCGAGCTTGACCCCTTCAAAATAAAAAGAGTTATTTTGAATCTTCTTAAAAATGCAAGAGAAGCAATCGAGAAAAAGGGAATAATCGAAATTGGCGCCGAGAAAACAAAAGACGGCATAAAGTTGTATATCCGGGATACTGGCGTCGGTATGTCAAACGAAATAAAGAGCAGGATCTACGAGCCATTCTTTACTCATGGTAAAAGAGGCACCGGTTTGGGTATGACGGTGGTTAAGAAAATAATAGATGAACATGATGCAAAGATAGAAATTGATAGTGTTAAAGGGAAAGGAACCACTTTCAATATATTGTTTAAGAGAAAACACAACGAGGTAGAATAGTTAAAAATTAAAAATCAAATATCAAAATGGAAAATGACAGATTAAAATTCAAAAATGAATTAAAAATAGAAACAACGAATCACACCCCGATACATTCATTCTTCCTTACGGGGCAGGCGAATGACGCAAATATTAACTGTTGTTTCGAGTTGCGAGTTACGAGTTGAAAAAACAAAAAAATTTATTTGTGAAATTTGTGCAATTTGTTGTTAAAAAACGGGGTGGTGTTGTGGTAAACAATAAAAATCTTTGTGTACTTTGTGGTTCGTTTCAGCAAAAAAACAAAAAATTTGACCAGTAATACTATATTGGAGGTAAAAAATGATTAAAGATATAATAAAAAAGAACAGAAGTTGCCGTCGTTTCAAGAAAGGAGTCAAAATAACGAAAAAAACATTGACAGAGCTGGTCGAACTTGCGCGTCTATCGGCATCGGCAGCTAATCTTCAGCCTTTAAAATTTTTACTTTCTTACAGTTCCGGGAAAAACAATAAAATATTTCCCCATACAAAATGGGCAGGATACTTGCGTGATTGGGATGGCCCGGCTAAGAGTGAAAGACCTTCAGCTTATATATTGATTCTTGGAGATACCGAAATCACAAAATCGTTTGGATGTGACCATGGTATTGCCGCTCAGAATATACTGCTTGGAGCCGTAGAGAAAGGACTGGCTGGATGTATTTTAGGAGCTCTAAAGAGGAAAGAGCTCCACGACAGTCTCGGTATTTCTTCCCGTTACGAAATTCTTATTGCCGTTGCACTTGGAAAAAGGGCGGAGAAATCGGTTATCGAGACTGTCCGCAATGGTAATATCGAATACTGGCGGGATAAAAAGGATGTGATGCATATTCCCAAAAGACCTCTGGAGGAATTAATACTAGATTTATAAACAATAGGACGCAGATAAACGTAGATTGAAAAAGATTCTTTTTGTTTCTAACTAAATCCTAA
>CAZGBM010000009.1:0-40803 GCA_964523975.1 uncultured bacterium
AATATATAGCTGAGGGTTTTTCTTTCGATGCTGATGATGCGATTCTTTTAGCTCTCTACGGAGAATACTATTATAGGTTAGGCCTGAATTATATGCAGGATAAGAAGTGGAATCCGGCGATTGAAGAATTTCAGGAATCCGCGAGAATATGGAAGACGGTGAAAGCGAAGGCGAGCGATCCTAAGTGGATAGAATATGCGCAAAAGGGCATAATTAACGCGGAGAAAAATATAAGAGAGATTAAAAACATAAGGTGGTAGTTCTTTAAAGTTGAATTTTTAAAAGGTAAGCGATATGAGTAAATTTTTCCTATGGGTCTTTATAGTGGGTCTTTTCGGCTTCTGTTGTTATCTGGGAATCCGTATGACAAAGATACGTCTTGGTTATTCCAGTATCAAAGGTGAAGCGGAGATGCTCTTAGCTCCTGGTTCGGCTACACCGTTTGATGAAGTCCCCGGGAGATTGCTTGAAAAAGCACAAGAACAGAAAATACCTTTAAGAGAGCAAGATATCAAGGTATTTGATTACGGGTGGGAAGGATATCGGGTTCTGACTTTTGCATATGTTGATTCTTTGATGATATTTGATTTTAAAACTCTTTACTTTAAATTTTCGTTTATTGACACGGTTTTTGATCGTTAGAAGTAAAATTTAATGGTTTTGACCATATTATTTTTCTTCCTGCCCGGAGAAAACTCCGGGTCTTCTTTTTTAAAAAATATTACTTTTAAGGTTGGTGAAATAACTTTTGAAGGAAATATTGTTTTTTCGGAGAAGGTACTTAAAAATTTATTGTCGAAAAAAGGAACGGAATTCAGTGAGGAGTTGTTTAATAAAAACATAGAAGAAATTATAAATTTCTACTTGGATTGTGGATTCCCTTTTGTGACGGTTAAGCCTGTCGAATTTTCTCTGGATTCGAATTTTATAAACTGGAAATTTTTGATCGAGCCGGGTCAACTACAGAGGGTCAAGAATGTTTTGATGAGAGGTCTTTCTTATACCAACCCGGATTACTTACGGAGAAAAATTTCAATTAGAGAATCGGATATTTTTAATGAAAGAGAAATCAGGGAAGCTGTTTACAAGTTGGAGAAATTGGATTATATTGATGTCGATTCATTTACGGTTGAACCGGCTCCCGATAAAGGTTGGGTTTATATAATTGTTTATTTGAGAGAACAGGTTAGTGGGGACTTAGAAGGAGTTGTTTCGTATTCGAATAACGGAGGATTCAGCGGTTTAGCGGCTTTTAGCAATGAAAATCTTTTCGGAAAAGGCAGGACGGTCAGTATTGAGTTGGAAAGAGAAGAAGAAAAATATCAAAATGAATTATTTGAATATATCGAGCCAGGTATACTGTCTTTGCCGTTAGATTTGTGCTTCTCTTTGAATCATAACTATATTAAAGACCATTACAATTTGATTTCTTTTTCTTCCGGAATGGAATACTTTTATGGTGATGCTTCTTTTTTAATTCAATTCGGTATGGAGGTCATTTCGAGTCAAAATTCAAGCTACTCTTATCCTTTTTCGGATGCCGGCTTTTCATATAACTCGGAACTTTTCGACATTTTTTACAAAGAAAGATTCAGGAAAGGAAGAGGATGGGATCTTCAAACCTCAGCCGATTTTTACTTTTTCTTTTTTCTTATTAAACTTGAATATTTCAAGCTTTCTTTTGATGAAGGTGATTTAACTTTTTTCAAATCGTTTAGGGGATTTCCTGGGATAACCGTTAAGGAAGGTGCTATTGTCGGACTTGAATATAGAAATAAACTTGGGATACTTACTATTTATCCTTTTATAGACGCTAATTTCTTTGAAGATATTTGGCAATATTCTTATGGATTTGGTTTTAATATAGGGAAGTTTTCTTTGGAATACGCGGTTCCCTGGAGAATTTCTCCGTCCGACGGAAGAATATATTTCAGGTTTAATGAGAAATGATAAAATAATTAATTTAACAACAAATTACACAAATAAAAAAAGTTAACCACAGAGAACACAGAGAAGAACAAAAAACACTGAGTACGCAGAGCTCACATAACATCCCTTTTTTTTATTATGTTGTTTAAAACCTCACACAACCCAATTTATTTACATGTAGATAATGTAGAGATTGTAGATTTTTTTATTTTAATTCCTATATGAACTACAGGTTCTATATGTGTGAATTCTTTTTTTCTGTCTTTTTCTGCCGTCAGCGGCTGGCTTTTGAACCCAATTATATATCCTAAAAGTGGGCTATTTTACCAAATCGTAATTCCAGGAATTAATGCCGCCGAAGTTTATTACGTTTTTATAACCTAATTGCAAAAGTTTGCTTTCTGCGGTACTGGCTCTTCCGCCAACTTTACAATAAACGATTATTAATTTCTTTTTTGGTATTTTTTCAGTTTCTTCTTGAATTTTTGTATGTGGGATATTTATTGCAGTTGGTATATATCCGTTTTTATACTCTTCTTCGGTTCTTACATCTATAAGTACGTAACCGTTGTCTTTTTTATCTATAAGTTCTTTAAGTTCGGACGCACTTATACTTTTTTTCTCGATTATCTTTTCGAATTGTTTAGAAAAACCCTGGTGGGCACAGTTAATTTGAAATAACAAAGCAACAAAAATTAACACAATTGATTTTTTGGGCATTTTGCCTCTTATATTTTTCTTTCTTTTACCAGTTGGGTAAACTTTTCAAAGGATCTGTCGTATGTTTTTTCTATGTTATCAGGAAAGAAACATGCGGGCAGTTCCCTTGCTCTTAAGTGATATTTAATACACTCGCAACATCTTCCTTTTCTGGAGCATGGGTCATAAGAACAATTGCAATTTTGTAAATTCTCTTCTTTTATACATTCCATATACCCTCCAAATCAAAAATATTGAACAACATAAATTACAGTTTTTTTATTGTCCCCTCAAAGCCCATTTTTTAACAACAAATAGCACAAATTGCACAAATGAAAAAATAATGTGATTTATGTTAACATAAAAAAGAGAAAGTCTTTTCACGTTATTCGTGCTATTCGTGTGATTTGTTGTTTCTTTGTTTTTTTATTTTCATAAATAATTCCTTTGTGTTCTTTGTGGTCTTTGTGTTTAGTATTATTTTTCGTAGCGTATTCTGATTGATTCTCCATGTGCGTGCAATCCTTCGATCGCGGCAAGTTTTTCCGCTACAGGGCCTAATTCTTCAAGCCCTTCTTTCGTTACCCGTAGAGTAGTCTGTAATTTGAGAAAATCTTTGACGCTGAGTCCCCCGGTATATCTAGACGTAGTATTTGTAGGTAGAGTGTGGTTTATTCCGCTTGCGTAATCTCCAAGGGCTTCGACCGAATATTTACCTAAAAAGAGAGAACCATAATTATGGAGTGCATCTAAAAACATTTCCGGTTCTTTTATATGTAGTTCCAGATGTTCGGGCCCTCTTTTGTTTGCGAGTTCGATGCCTTCTTCGATATTACTCAGTAAAATTACTAAACCTTTATTTTTGATAGATTGTGTTGCTATAGCTTTTGTTGCTAATTTTTTCAATTGTTCTTCTATTTCGATTATAACTTTTTCTCCCAGCTGCTTCGATGTTGTTGCCAGGATAGGCATCGCGCTTTTGTCGTGTTCAGCCTGAGAAAGCAAGTCGGCAGCTATTATTTTTGCTTCTGCCGTCTCGTCTGCGATTATCATTATTTCAGACGGTCCGGCTATAAAATCAATTCCTACAGTTCCGAACACCTCTCTTTTGGCGAATGTTACGTATTTATTTCCGGGACCGAATATTTTGTCGACTTTTCTTACTGTTTCTGTCCCGTAAGCCATCGCAGCTATTGCCTGCGCTCCTCCCAATTTGAAAATCTCCTTTATTTTTAAAATATAGGCGGTCGCAAGGATTAGTGGATGTATGTTATTTTTATATGTTGGAGGAGAGGAGACCGCTATCTCCGATACTCCTGCCACCTGTGCCGGTATTGCGCACATAAGTAAAGTCGATACTAAAGGAAAATTTCCGCCGGGTACATAAATCCCGACTCTATTGATAGGATTGACTGTTTGTCCGGTAAATACACCCTTTTTCATTTCAAATTCGAAATTTTTGAATTGTTCCTTTTGTTTTCTTGAAAATTCTCTAATATTTGCTGATGCTTTTTCGATAGCTGTTATTTCGTCTTTCGAAGCCATTTTATATGCATTTTCTATCTCTGTATCGTTTATCTGTATTTGTTCAAGGTCGGTTTTATCAAATTGTTTGGTATATTTCTTGAGCGCTTTATCTCCGTTTTTTCGAACGTCGTTTATTATCTTTCTTACAACGGTTATTTCTTCAATTTCATCATACTCGAAAAATTTTTCTTCGATATCGTAATATTTTATAACCTTCATTTTATTTCCCTTCCTTTAATAAAATTTTTCAAAATTTCCATTCCGACTTCCGTTAGAACAGATTCAGGATGAAATTGAACTCCTTCGATATTATATTTTTTATGTCTTATTCCCATAACCGTTCCTTCACTGGTCCATGCCGAAAGTTCAAAACACGCAGGCAGAGTTTCTCTTTCAACAATTAAGGAGTGATAACGCGTCGCAATAAAAGGATTTTCAATATTTTCGAATATAGTTTTACCGTTATGGTGAATGGCGGATGTCTTACCATGCAGGATTTTATCAGCTCTTATTACTTTACCGCCGAAAACTTCTCCTATTGTTTGATGCCCGAGACAAACGCCCATTAGGGGTATTTTTCCTTTGAATCGCAGTATTACTTCCGGACTTATGCCTGAATCTTTTGGAGTACCGGGTCCGGGAGAAATTATTATTGTTGTAGGGCTTAAGCGTTCAATCTCTTCGATAGAAGTTTTATTGTTTCGTCTTACTTCTATCTTTGCACCGAGTTCCCCTAAAAATTGTGCAAGATTGTAGACGAAAGAATCGTAATTATCGATTAAAAGAATCATCTTGACAGCTCTATTGCTCTTTTGAGAGCGCTCATTTTATTTATGGTTTCTTTATATTCAAGTTCGGGTATTGAGTCGGCAACTACTCCGCCGCCTGCCTGAAAGTAAATCATATCTTTATATATTACGATTGTTCTTATAGCTATGCAGAGGTCCATATTTCCCGCAAATCCGAAATAACCCAGGGCTCCGGCATAGATGCCTCTTCTAACAGGCTCCAGTTCATCAATAATTTTCATTGCTCTGATCTTTGGTGCTCCGGAAACGGTTCCTGCTGGGAATGTAGCACGAACCAGGTCGAATGCGTCTTTATTCGCGAGGAGGTTCCCGTTAACCACGGAGATGGTGTGCATAACTTTTGCATATTTTTCGATGCGTATAAAATCCGAAACTTTTACGCTGCCGTACTCACACACCCGACCAATATCATTTCTGGCAAGGTCGACAAGCATAATATGTTCTGCTAATTCTTTCTCGTCGCTTAATAATTCTTTTTCGAATTTTTTATCCTCTTCTTCCGTCTTTCCTCTTCTTCTTGTTCCCGCGATAGGGTTACTTGTTACAAGTCCGCCCGCTTCAAGCTTAATCAATGTTTCCGGAGAGGAACCGAGAACGTATAAATCATTTAATCTAAGATAATACATGTAAGGAGAGGGATTTGTGATACGAAGTGCTTTGTATATGTTGATAGGCTCTTTTTCTATATGAGCTTTGAACCTCTGGGAAGGGACGACCTGAAATATATCGCCTGCATAAATGTATTCTTTAGCTTTCCGAACCGCTTGACAATATTCCTCTTTTGTGAAATTGCCGGTAAACTCGATTGTGTTTTCTTCAGCTAATTCGTAATCTTCTTCTTCCGATGTTCTTATAATTTTTGTCAATTCTTCTATTCTTTTGGATTCGTCATTATCATTGTATAAAATTATATCTACCGTATCGTTCTTATGATTGAAAAGTATTATTTCCGACGGAAACATAAAGTAAGTCTCGGGTGCGTTGATTTCATCGGGATTTTTATCCGGTATTTCCTCAAAAAATCTGACCGTATCGTAGGAAAGATAACCGACGGCCCCTCCGGAAAATCCGGGAATGTACGGATGATTTTCGACAAGGGACATAAGTTCTCGGAGCTTACCAAGAGGATTACCTTTTTCCTTATAATTCTTTCCGAAAATCTCGATATCTATGTTTTCTTTTGCGCTTTTCAATATTATAAAAGGCCTTCCTCCTAAGAGTGAATGTTCTCCTCTTTTTTTGATATGTATCATGGATTCATAAATGAAACTATAAGGGTCTTCTTTGTAGATTTTTTCAAAAACTGCTTCCGGAGAAGACCTGGCTTTGATTTTCTTATGTGTGAATTTAATTTTTTTCGATAACGTTGTCTTCTCCACACACCCTCCTGAGTATTTCGGTGAATTCCGGAAAGGAAATATTGATGCATTCGGATTCCCGTAACTCGGTTTTCCCCTCCGCCATAACTCCGGCTATTGCTAATGCCATACCTATTCTGTGGTCGCCGAAACTTTCGCAAATATTACCTTTTAGTCTCGTTGGCCCTGCTATTATAAAACCGTCTTTCTTTTCTTCGATTTTTGCTCCCAATTTTTTAAGACCCCTGGTTATTGCGTATATCCTATCGGTCTCTTTTACTCTTAGTTCTTCGGCATCTTTTATCTCTGTTGTTCCCTGTGCTTGAGTCGCAGCTACCGCTAATATTGGAAGTTCATCTATGACTTTTGGTATAATTTTTCCAGAAATTTCGATGCCGTTTAATCTACTCCCTTTTACCAATAAGTCTGCCACCAATTCGTTACAGTTGTTTCTTTCGTTTGTTACCGAAATGTCGGCTCCCATATTTTTTAATACTTCGAGTATACCTGTTCTGGTGGGGTTAATCCCTACGTTTTTGATAAGTATTTTTGAACCCTTTACTCCGCTTGCCAGTACAAGGAAAAAAGCCGCCGACGAAATGTCGCCGGGTATGAGCAATTCTTGTGCGGCCAATTCTTTTTTTTCTTTTATCGTTATTTTGTTGTTAATGGATTCTATTTTCACACCAAATAAGTTCAACATCCTTTCCGTATGGTCTCTGCTTTCGGAAGGTTCTTCTACAGTTGTACTGCCTTCGGCGTAAAGAGAAGCCAGAAGTATCGAAGATTTTACCTGAGCGCTGGCTACAGGGGATTTGTAATTTATAGATTTGAGATTTCCCCCTTTTATGGCAAAAGGGGCAAGCTGGTCGTTATTTCTGCCGTATATTCTGGCTCCCATTAGAGTCAGAGGTTCTATGATTCTTCGCATAGGACGTCTTATCAGAGAACTATCTCCTGTCAGTACCGAAAAGAAATTTTGTCCGGCAAGCAAACCTGCGAGTAATCTCATCGAAGTTCCCGAATTTTTACAGTCAAGCACATCGGCAGGTTCGCTAAGACCGTTAAGCCCTTTACCTTCGATTCTTATGGTCGATTTGTTCTTTAGAATGGGAATGCCGAGCTTTTTCATAATTTCCAGGGTTGCCATGCAATCTTCACATTTAGAATAGTCACGTAGAGTGGTTATACCTTTGGAAATCGAGCCGATTATTAAGCCTCGATGTGTTAAAGATTTATCGCCACCAACCTTTATGTTGGCTTTTATTCTGGAGCATTTCGATAGTATGAGTTTCACTATTTTTCCCCTATAGAATTACTAATAAATTTTTTGTTTTGTGCAAAAAAAATATCCCATTTAGTTTTACCTTCCTTATTCTGGTAAATAAAATATCAAAATTTAAAAAGCAAAATGACAAATAAAAATGCAAAATCATCTCCATATCCAACCTGAGATAGCTCATTTTTTAACAACAAATTGCACAAATTTCACAAATATTTTTTGTTTTTAACTCGGAACACGAAACCCGTAATCCGAAACTACATTTAATATTTATGCTATTTGTGTAATTCGTTGTTTCTATTTTTGATTTATTTTTGAATTTTAATCTGTCATTTTTCATTTTCATATTTAATTTTTGCATTTTAGCGGCTTTGCCGCTCTATGTTATAGCTGCCGAGAAGTTTTATATATGCCACAACTTCCTTCAAATTTTCTACTGCGTGGCGACAATTTTCGTTTTCCAAGCTGCCTTTAAAGTCGATATAAAAAAGATATTCGTACGGTTTTCCGACAACTGCTCTGGATTCCAACTTGGTAAGGTCTATATTTCTGAGAGCAAAAATGCTGAGACATCTGAAAAGAATACCGGGTTCGTTTTTTACTCCGAAAACAAGCATTGTACGCGCGTTTTCTCCAGTATATATTTTTCTTTCTTTTGATAAAATGAGAAATCTCGTGAAATTATCAGGATGACTTTCGATGCCCTCTTTAAGTTTTTTAAAATTATATAACTTGGCAACCTGAGGACCTGCTATAATTGCAACATTTTTTCTTTTTTCCTCTTTTACTATTTTAGCTGCGCCCGCAGTATCATAAACCGATACTACTTTATATTCCGGATGAAAAGAAAGGAAATCTCTGCATTGAGCCAGTGCTTCCGGATGTGACCATATTTCTTTGATCGATTTTAATGTTGTCCCGGGAGGTGCTAAAAGATTATGGATTATTCTTAATTTTACTTCTCCGGTAACCCAGAGATTGTATTCGAGGAGAAGGTCGTAATTTTGATGAATGCTTCCCGTAAGAGAGTTCTCGACCGGTACCACACCATATGTTTCTTTTTCGGTATTGACTTTTTCGAAAATATCTCTGAAGGTTCTGACTCCTATCCTTTTTACGTTTTTTGGGAAAAACTTATTGGAAGCTACGTCACTGTTGCAACCCCGTTCCCCTTGATAAACCACTTTTTTCATATCTTCCTGCCTACTATTTTGGCTATATTTTTTAAGTCATCCATTAATTTTTGAAAAGCGAGAGGCGTGATCGATTGTTTGCCGTCGGATAGGGCATGGGTGGGGTCTGTATGGACTTCTATCAGTAGACCGTCGGCACCTGCTGCAATTGCTGCTCTCGAAAGAGAAGGGACGTATTTACCGTCTCCTGCGGGATGACTTGGGTCTACAATTATAGGGAGATGGCTTAAGTGTTTGATTACCGGTATTGTGCTTATATCGAGAGTATATCGCGTGTAGCTCTCGAACGTCCTGATTCCTCTTTCGCAAAGAATAACATCAGGATTTCCTTCAGCTTGTATATATTCGGCAGACATAAGCCACTCTTCGATAGTAGCCGATATTCCTCTTTTTAACAATACAGGTTTATTGAACCTCCCTACGGTTTTTAATAGCTGGTAATTTTGCATATTCCTTGCACCTATTTGCAGAATGTCCGCATATTTTGCGATGAGAGGTACGTCAACTTCCGAGATGACCTCGGTTATTATCGAAAGCCCGGTTTCTTCACGTGCCTGCTCAAGTATTTTCAGTCCTTTTTCCCCCATGCCCTGGAAGCTGTAAGGAGAAGTTCTTGGTTTAAAGGCTCCTCCGCGTAGTATTTTTGCCCCTGCTTTTTTGACTTCTTTTGCTACTTTTAGTACAATTTCTTCCGATTCGACCGAGCAGGGCCCTGCCATAATTACAATTTCATCTCCACCGATTAAATTGCCATTCACCGAGATAACCGTGTTTTCCGGGTGAAACTCTCTGCTACCGAGCTTGTAAGGGCTTAAAATAGGTGTTAGTTTTTCTACACCCGGAAGAGGTTCGACGGATAGAGTGATTCTTTCTCTATCGGTTGCTCCTATTACATGAATGACCGTTTTCTTTACACCTTTGAAAATTTTTGTTTCGTAACCAAGCTCTTTTATTTTTTCTTTTACCTGATTGATTTCTTTTGTGGTCGCGCCCGACGCCATTGTTATTATCATTTTTCCTCCGTTGTATCCTTTGTGGTTGATTTGTTATTTTTCCATCTTTTCGTAGCTTCTTTCAGTTCTTTAGTTAATTCCTTTAAATCTTCTTCGTTTCTTATCGCTTCTATTATTCGACTTCCTAAGATAACTCCGTCAACCTTTCCCCGGAGAGATTCTATTTGTTTTGTTTTGGATATTCCGAAGCCGAGGGCGATTGGAATGGGCGATATTTTTTTTACTTCTTCCAAAAATTTGGTAAGATACGCAGGCATTTTGTCTCTTACACCCGTTGTTCCGGTTACGGAAACGCAATAAACAAATCCTCGTGATTCTTGAACTATTTTTTTTCTTCTTTTTGAAGGTGACGTCGGAGTAAGCAAAAAGATAAGCTCTATATCGTAATCTTTGGATAGGGATATCCATTCGGATGCTTCTTCTACGGGTAAATCGGGTATAATTAAACCGCTCACTCCACTCTCTTTCATATCGCGTAAAATTTCTTCTCTGCCGTAAGCCAGAAGGGGATTTAAATAGCTCATGAAAACAAGGGGCGTTTTTATTTCAAGTTTTTTGACATTACTTATTATTCTTTTTAGTGTTGTTCCTTTTAGCAGCGATTCGTGTGAGGAGTATTGTATCGTTGGTCCGTCCGCAATAGGGTCCGAGAAAGGTATTCCTATTTCGATTATATCGGCTCCGCTTTCGGAGAGTGTTTTTATGTTCTTCATCGATTCCGCAAGATTCGGGAAACCTCCTGTAGTATACAAAATCAGAGCCATTTCGTCTCTTCTTTTCAATTCCTGGAACTTCTTCGATACGCTTACGGTGTTTTGCATAGAACCCCCTCTACGATTTCAAGATCCTTGTCGCCTCTTCCGGAGAGATTCACCACGATTATTTCTTCTTTTTTCATATCCGTGCAAACTTTGATAGCATATGCGACTGCATGTGCGCTCTCCAATGCCGGGATTATACCCTCCGTTTGAGAGAGAATATTGAAAGCGTCCAGGGCTTCTTCATCCGTTATGGCTGTGAATTCTATAACTTTTTTGTCTTTCAGGTAGGAATGTTCCGGACCGACACCGGGGTAATCCAGGCCTGGAGCTACGGAATGAGTTTCCGTGATTTGTCCATCTTTGTCCTGGAGCAAATAACTCATTGCTCCGTGTAACGCTCCGATTCCGCCTTTGCAGAGGCTTGCCGCATGTTTATTGGTGTCGAGTCCCAGTCCACCAGCTTCGACTCCCACCATCTTTATATTATCCTCCATAAAAGGATAAAAAATACCGATAGCATTACTCCCGCCTCCCACGCATGCGGTAATCAAATCCGGCAATCTGTATTCTTTTTCTAAAATCTGTTTTTTTGTTTCTTTTCCTATAACCGACTGGAAATCCCTGACCATCATCGGGTAGGGATGAGGACCTACAACTGAACCGATGCAGTAGTAAGTGTTTTCAACATTAGTAACCCAATCTCTGATAGCCGCATTTATTGCATCTTTGAGGGTTTTCGAGCCCGAATCTACCGGTATTACTTCCGAGCCGAGAAGCTCCATTCTGAAAACGTTCATTTTTTGTCTTTTTATGTCTTCGCTTCCCATGTAAACATGGCATTCAAGGTCCATCAGAGCGCACGCCGTAGCTGTGGCTACGCCGTGCTGACCGGCTCCGGTTTCAGCAATTATTCTTTTTTTACCCATCTTCTTTGCGAGAAGCACCTGCCCCAGAGTATTATTTATTTTATGGGCGCCCGTGTGCATCATATCTTCTCTTTTTAAGTATATCTTGGCTCCCCCCATTTTTTCTGTAAGACTTTTTGCGAAATATAGGAGAGAAGGTCTTCCTGCGTATTCTTTAAGGTAAAAATTCAATTCCTTGTTGAAATTCTTGTCTTCTTTAGCAGATAAATATGCTTTTTCCACTTCGCTGACAGCGTCCATCAATACTTCGGGGATGAATCTGCCTCCAAATCTTCCGAAATATCCTTTTTCGTCCGGTAAGTTATAATCCATCTTATTCTTCTCCATCTTTTAATTTAGCAAACATCTAAAACACAGAGTTTTTAACGCCCCACATCCAACCTTTTTTAACAACAAATAGCACAAATTACACAAATGAAAAACAATATGGTTTCTGTCAACATAAAGGACAGAAAGTCTTTTTACGTTATTCGTGCTATTCGTGTAATTCGTTGTTTCTCTTGTTTTTTTTCTTTCCATAACTAATGCCTTTGTTTTTTTGTGTCCTTTGTGGTTAATCCTTCTTTATCAAATATTCCAGAGCCAATATATAACCAAACCATCCAAGCCCACTAATTTGTCCTTCACAGACAGGAGCGCTCATACTTATATGTCTGAAGTCTTCGCGAGCATATATGTTGCTTAAATGAACTTCAACAGTAGGAGTCTCAACAGCTTCGATTGCGTCCCTGATTGCAACCGAGGTATGTGTGTAACCACCCGGATTTATTACAATTCCCAAATAGCTTTGCGCTTTCTGAATGGCATCTACGATTTCTCCTTCTTCATTAGACTGAATAATTTCTGTATCTATCTTGTTATTTTTTGCGAATTTTTTTATCTCTTCGTTTATTTTTTCAAGGTTGAGATTGCCATATATTTCGGGTTTTCTTTTCCCCAGAAGGTTAAGATTTGGTCCATGAATCACAAGAATTTTTTGCATTCTACCTCCCTGAATATTATCTTGCCTATTCCCGTTGGAACAGGTAGTCTGATTTTTCCTTTTCTTACTTTTTTATCTTGTGCTACATAATTTTTCATATCATTGTTTTTAATATTTTTAGGTATCGAGGTCGGTAAGTCGTAATTTTCAATAAGGTTTTTTATTCTTGAAAAATCGTTTTTCGGAAGGATATTTTCCCTTCGTGCTAATTCTGCCTCTTTTACCATACCCATTGCAACAGATTCACCATGTGAATATTTTGAATATCCGCTTAAGACTTCTATAATGTGACCTATTGTATGTCCGTAATTTAATACTTCTCTAATTCCTTTTTCTTCCTTTTCGTCTTCTTCAACGATTTTTTTCTTTATGCGAACACATTTTGTAACAATTTCTTTTAACAAATCAATGTCTCGATTAAGTATTTTTTCCTGTTTTTTCTCAAGTATATCAAATAAAGTTGCGTCGTTTGCTATTCCGTATTTAATAACTTCGGCAAGTCCATTTCTGAATTCTTTTTCCGGAAGAGTTAAAAGCTTTTTAATATCTATTAAAACCATATCCGGTTGGTAGAATGTGCCTATCATATTTTTTCCGAGTGGATGGTCGACTCCGGTTTTGCCTCCGATTGAAGAATCAACCTGTGCTATTAACGTTGTAGGAATATGTATTAGGGATATTCCTCGCTTATAAGTTGATGCCGCGAATGCGGCAAGGTCTCCTATTACCCCTCCTCCGAGTGCCAGTATGGTTGCCGATCTGTCAAAATTCTCTTTTAGCATAAAATCATAAACGGATCTTACGGTATCCGGTGTCTTGTGTTTTTCTCCATCAGGTATTATGCATATCCAGGGTTTTATTCCTTTTTTTATGAGAGTTTTTTCTATCTCGTCTACATATAGAGCTGCGACCATCGGGTTGGATATTATTGCCGTTTTGTCGGATTTCGGCTCCAAATCAATTAACGACTTATTTCCCGCGAAGAGATCGTAGCTAATATAAATCGGATATATTCTGGATTTCGTTTTGACTTTAAGGGTTTTTAGAGAACCCTTTTTTCCTTCGGTTTTTATTTTAAATTCTTTAATTATTTTTTTTGCTACCTGCTCCGGAGTTATTGAAGAGGTATCGATTTTTTTATCGGCGAATTCATATAACTTTCTTTTCATTCTGTCATTATAAATCTTTATTATGTTTTTTTTATCTTTTATCAGAGGACGTGTTTTATCGTTTCCCAGCCGATTTTTTAACGCATTAATATCGGTATAGAGATAAACCACTTTTCCCATTTTAGATAGGGTGTTTCTATTTTTTTCGTCTTTTACTACTCCTCCGCCTGTGGCAATAACCACATTTTTTATGTTTTTCATTTCAGCAAGGATTTTCTTTTCGGTTTTTCGGAAATAATCTTCACCCGATTCTTCGAATATCTTATTTATTGTTCTTTTTTCTTTAAGTTCGATATAATCGTCCATCGATAAGAAAGTCAGGTTAGTTCTTTTTGAGATTTCTTTACCGACCGAGTCCTTCCCGGACCCCATGAATCCTATCAAAATCAAATTATCAGACATTTTTGACCCTTTTTATATAGGAATGATAGTTTACTTTTATATCTTTCATACAGTCTGCACCGAATTTCGTAATGAATGCACTGCCGAGGACATATGCAAGCATACCTTCGGCAATTACGCCAGCAGCTGGAACAACGCAAACATCTGCTCTCTCTTTTTGAGCCAGAGTTTTCTTTTTTGATTTTATATCTACCGATTGCAGGGGAGAGGCAAGTGTCGGTATGGGTTTTAAATATATTCTTACCACTATATCTTCCCCGTTGCTAACCCCGCCTTCTATACCTCCTGCTCTATTGGTAGAACGGAAATATCCCTTTCTTTCGCTGTAGAATATTTCGTCGTGTACTTCGGAACCGTATTTTTTTGTGTTTTCGATACCGTCTCCGATTTCTACTCCTTTAACAGATGGAATAGACATCATTGAATGAGCAATCGCAGCATCCAGACGCCGGTCAAAATTGGTATAACTTCCTATTCCCGGACAGATTCCTTTTGCAGTAATTTCACTTACCCCACCCAGTGAGTCCCCTTTTTCTTTTGCATTGTCTATGCTCCTGACCATTTCTTTTTCGCACTTAGGATCTCTGCATCTGAGAGGCGTATTTTCTATTTTATCCAGACTCTTTGTGAGTTCTTTTACCTTGATTTTACCGATTGAAAGTGTATGCGAGTAAATCTTTATTCCGAATTCTGCCAGAAAAAGTTTGCATATTGCTCCTGCGGCGACTCTTGCAGCGGTTTCTCTTGCCGAAGCTCTTTCAAGCACGTCTCTTATGTCCTGCCGCCCGTATTTTAGCAGACTCGATAAATCGGCATGCCCGGGCCTCGGAGAAGTAATTTTTTTATCGGTTGTCCCTTTATTTATTTTCATAATATCTTTCCAGTTCTCGAAATCTTTGTTCTCTATCAAAATCGTTACAGGTGAGCCGATTGTTTCTCCGAATCTTATACCGGATAAAAATTCTGCCTTGTCGCTTTCGATTTTCATTCTTTCTCCCCTTCCGTAGCCTTTCTGTCGGCGGGAGAGTTCATTGTTGATAAACTTGGTATCTATTGCCAGTCCAGCCGGAATACCTTCGATTATGACTGATAAGGCTTTACCGTGTGATTCGCCGGAGGTTATTAATCTGATCATATATCAAAGCCTATCGCTTTTTTCATTACTTCTATGGGAGCATCCTTACCTGTCCATATAGTAAAAGCACGGGCACCCTGCAAAATGAGCATTAAACTTCCGTTTACCACTTTAACCCCCTTTTTTTTCTTTGCCTTGAATTTATAGTTTATATCATAATAAACAGAACCCTTTTTCATTAGAGGAAGAATTTTGTTCTGAAGATCGACAGGCGTTGCGTTTAAAATGATATCCGACTCTGGAGTTAATTTTTCTAAATCTTTTAAGGAAATTATATCCGTCTGATAAATCTGAGCGAGTATCTCAGCTTTTTCTTTAATTATATCCGTAATTATGAATCTCGACGGATTTTTTTTATTGATTATGTATGAGCAGGCATACGCAACGCCGCCTGCTCCGATGAGCATAACTTTTTTATTTTTAATATTGATTCTATATTTTTTCAAAGATTCATCGAATCCGTATATGTCCGTATTGAAACCCTTGAGATTATTTCCCTCTATCAAGACTGTATTTACCGCATCAATGGAGGTTGCTTCAATAGAGATTTCGTCGAGATATTCCATCACTTCTTTTTTATAAGGAATTGTAATGTTAAAGCCTCTAAATCCGAGAGCCCGTAAACCGTAGACAGCTTCTTTTAGTTTTTCTTCTTTTACGGGGAGCTGCACATAAATACCATCCATTCCCAGTGCCTTGAATGCTGCGTTATGCATTGGGGGAGAGAGGGTTATTTTTAGAGGGTAACCTATTATTCCTGTAATCAGCAAGATCTAACCTCACTTATAAATTTTTGAACTTTTTCTCTGTCTTTTTTTCCGTATTCTTTTTCGACACCGGAGGAAACATCGACACCGTAAGGGTGCAGCTTTTTTATAACATACTTAACGTTTTCCGGAGAAAGACCTCCTGCAATTATAATTGGTTTTTCCAGCCTGCAGGCGATATCCCAGTTGAATGTTTCTCCGCTTCCTGTGCCAGGGTCAAGAAGATATGCGGCAACCGAGTAATTTTGCATTTTTTTCAAGATGCTTTCTTTTGAATCGTTTTTACTTACCAGAATTCCTTTAACAACTTTTCTGTTTATCTTATTGCAGTATTCCGGAGACTCCTTTCCATGCAGCTGAACGGCGTCGAGAGCAACATATTCGGCAATCTTATTGACCTCATCTATTTTCGCATCCATGAATACTCCGACGGTTGTAATAAAAGGCGGCAGCTTTTCGATTATTTCTTTAGCTTTTTCGGGGGTAATTTTTCTTTTTGATTCTGCAAATACAAAACCTATGGCATCAGCTCCAAGATTAGAGACCATTATTGCGTCTTTTTCATTCGTTATACCGCAGATTTTCAATTTTACTCTTCCTTCTGTATCCATTTTTTGCCTTCTTGCATTATTTTGATGAAATCTTCTTTATTATCGTTTATAATGGAATCTATTACATGTTTTATAACTTTTTCTAAACTATCATATAATTTGCTTTTAAACGGGTTGAACTTTTGTATTGCATAATAAAGTTCGGGATTTTCCATGATTACTCCTTTTGCTGTTCCCATCTGAGATATGAAAGTCGTGCTTGCTAAATTTTTTAGTTCGGAATACTCATAATCTCCGTCCATAAGTATTTTCATAAATATTATGTTTATTATATGAGATAAAGCAAGAATATAGGAAATTACCCTGTCGTGTTCTTCCAGCGAAAGTTGCACCAGTGTCGCGCTTGTATCTTTGAAAAAATTTTTGACCTTTTCTGTTGCTTTTGTATCTCCACAATCGCAAATACAGATTATTCTATCGGATAGAGTACTGACTTTTGGTCCGAACATCGGATGTATGCTTGTATAAGAGATGCCGGATTTCAGTGCTTTTCGAATAGAGTCTTTCGAATGGTCTTTTAAACTTGCGATATCGAAAACCGTTCCTTTGAACTCTGATGAGATTATCTTCTCGATGATTTCCGGCATAATTTCGAAAGGAGTCGCGATAAGAATGCATGAGGCTTCCTTTAAGCCCTTGTCCAGATTATCATAATTTTTAAAATGTTTCGATTTGCCTTTAATGTCGTAAATCAGGACGTTATGACCCTGATTTGATAAGAAGTTGGCAAACCATTTTCCCATTTCTCCGAGTCCTCCGATAATTAGAATATCTTCTTTATCGCCGCTGAAAGAAGAATAATAGAGGATTTCCTGCTGTAATTTAGATTCCGTCACTATATTTTGTATAATGGTTTTGATTAGTTCGCGAGAAAGCCCAGCTTCCGATGCTGCCTCAAGCGCATTTTTAATGACCTCTTTTTCAACCTTCCAGTCTCGTAGGGGTATTCCTTTTTCTTTCTTTTTGCCTCCTATTTTTTTTGTTATAGACAGTCTCTTGCCGATCAGTTTAATAATTTCTTTGTCTACTTTTCTGACTTCTTCCCTGAGTTTTTCTATCTCTTTCATTCTTATTTTCCGAGAAGTTCTTTTAATTTTTTTCCTATATCTTTTTGTTTCATCAGTATTTCACCGACGAGAACCACATCGAAGCCTGCTTCTTCCAACTTCAGTACATCTTCTCTTGTTTTTATGCCGCTTTCGCTTACCGTTATATATTTATCGGGAATCATTTTTTTTGAATTTATGGAATGGTCAATAGAGACCTGCAAGGTTTCGAGGTTTCTGTTGTTTATGCCTATTATTTCTGCAGATGTGCGTAAGACTTTCTGAATTTCCTCCTTTGAATGAACTTCGACGAGAGAAGAGAGACCGAGTTGATTCGCGAGGTTGATATATCTTTCTAATTGTTCTAATTCAAGTATTCTTGCGATTAAAAGAATTGCGTCTGCTCCTATATAAGCGGATTCGTATATCTGGTACTCGTCGATTATAAATTCTTTCCTTAGTATTGGTATGTCTATTTCTTTTTTTACCTCATTTATAAATGCGTTTTTTCCCCAGAAAAATTTCGAGTCGGTCAGGATAGATATTGCCTTTGCTCCGTTTGTTTTGTATTCTTTTGCTATACTTACGTGATCGAAATTTTCCCGTAAAATTCCCGAGGAAGGGGACATTCTTTTTATCTCGGCAATAATGGAAATATTACCTTTTTTTAAGGCTCCTTTAAAATCTCTTCTTTCTTCTGGTATTTTATCGATGAATAATTTAAGAGGAGCAAAACTTTTCCTTTTTTCCGTTTCTACTTTCTTGAAAGTTACTATCTTTTCAAGAATTGTTTTTGTTTTCATTTTGACGTTTCCCTGAGAATCTCCAGTCTTTTGAACGCTTCTCCCGAATCGATGGATTTTTTCGCTTTTTCTATACCGTCCGATAAAGATTCGGCTTTTCCCGCTACATAAATTGCGGCTCCGGAATTGAGAATAATAATATCCCTTTTTGCTCCTTTTGACCCTTTTAGTATATCTAAAGTTATCTTTGCGTTTTCTTCCGGGGACCCACCTTTAATCTCCGCCGGTGTACTCTTTTTTATTCCGAAGTCTTCAGGTGATATTGTGTATTCCTTCACTTTTCTGTCTTTTAATTCACTGATAAAAGTCTTTCCGGTCGTTGTTATTTCGTCAAGACCGTCTTCACCATGAACTATCATACAATGTATTGAATCGAGATTTCCCAGAACGTTGGCAATAGGTGTAGTGAGTTCCTTTGCGTAAACTCCTAAAAGTTGTCTCTGGGCACCTGCAGGATTTGTCAGTGGACCGAGGATGTTGAATATCGTCCTTACACCCATTTCCCTTCTTGGTCCGATTGCGTATTTCATAGCAGGGTGTAAAAGAGGCGCAAACAGGAATCCTACGCCGGCTTTCCCGACGCATTTTTCGACCTTTTCCGGAGGATTTTCTATGTTTACGCCAAGTTCTTTAAGAAGGTCTGCACTTCCGCATTTGCTCGAAACAGAACGGTTTCCGTGTTTTGCCACAATACAGGATGCTCCCGCTGCAACGATAGCGCTTATCGTGGAAATGTTGAAGGTACCGGAACCGTCGCCGCCTGTTCCGCAGGTGTCGATAAGATATTCCCCCGGTGTACTGATTTTTGTAACTTTGTCTCTCATCGCTTTTACAAATCCCGTGATTTCATCTACAGTTTCACCTTTCATCCGAAGTGCCGTAATTAGTGAGGCTATCTGTGCATCCGTTGTTTCGCCGTTCATAATTGCAAGAGCAACTTCGTACGCGTTTTCATAATTTAGGTCTTCCCTGGCGATAACTTTTTTTATTGCATCCTTAATATTCATTTTCTTCGCCTCCTTAATTCTTCGGTTACATCACTTATTGATATATCGTTTTTTGCCAGTAATACGGTTAGAAAATATAGAACGTCCGCCGCTTCCCAGATAATTTCTTCTTTTTCTTTTGCTTCGATAATTTCGCCGGTTTCTTCCATCAGTTTTTCGTTTAACGTTTTTGTGTTTAGCATTGCCGTATATGACCCGGGAACGGGATTTTCTATTCTGTCTTTAACCACGTCGTATAAATCCTCGAGACGGAAGTTCTTATCTCCAAAGCATGAATAAGTGCCGAGATGGCATGCGACTCTTTTTTGTTTTACTGTGGCGAGTAAAGCATCTCTATCGCAATCCGCTCTTATCTTTAATAATTTTTGAGTGTTTTTCGAAGTCTCTCCTTTCATCCAGAGTCTATCTCTTGAGCGTGAAAAATAACACATATTTCCGCTTTCAAAAGTAGTCTTGAGAGATTCTTTATTTGAGTATGCAAGCATGAGAACCCGACCCTGTTTGTCCTCAGTAATTGTTGGAATCAATTCGTTTTTCCAGTTCAATGACTCTATAAAACCTTCATACAGAGAGATTTTTCCTGTGTAAAGAGCCATACCAAGCTGTACGTCGCACCCCATTTGAGCTAATTCCCTTACTTCGGAGATTTTGCTTACTCCTCCTGCCACCGTAACCTTATTTTTTGTTTTTCCCATTAATTTCTTTACGATTTCGAGATTTATTCCTGTCATGGTACCTTCTCTTTCGACGCAGGTGAATAAATATTCCGAGGCAAATTCCTCTAAAGTTTCTGCTGCTTCGTAAAGAGAAATTCCTGTTGAGTGTTTCCAGCCTTTTGTTACGATTTCTTCATTTAAGGCGTCGATAGCTATTATTGTTCTCTCTCTGCCTATTTCCTTTTTTAGCTTTTTCAGAAAATTTTTATTTATTTTATCCTTCTCGAAGGCTTTTGAACCGATTATAACCTTTCTTGCTCCGAGGGAAATCATTTCTTTTGCTTTTTCAACGCTGTTGATACCCCCGCCGACCCTGCATTCTGCCTTTTTCAATATCTTTTTGACGGTTTCGAGGTTGTCGCCTTTTTCCATTGCTGCGTCCAGGTCAATTACTGCTGTTTCTCCGTATTTGTTGAATTCTTCTGCAAGTTCTAACGGTTTACTTACTTCCAGCATTTTTTCTTTACCCTGTTTTAGCTGGACTGCTTTTCCTTTAATCAAATCTATTGACGCTATTATCATCTTACACAAATTCCCCTTTTTTCAAGATATTCTTTTATATCTTTTATTGTATATTTACCGTAATGTAGAAGAGATGCAAGTAGTACTGCATCGGCTTTTCCTTTTTTTACTGCATCGACCATCTGGTCAGGATTGCCTGCTCCGCCTGAAGCAATCACGGGAACACCTACGCTTTCGGATATTTTTCTGGTAAGCTCAAGGTCATAACCTTCTTTTGTTCCATCTTTGTCTATGGAGTTGAGAAGTATTTCACCTGCCCCCAATTTTTCGCCCTCTTTTGCCCATTCCACTGCGTCATACCCTGAGTCGTTTCTTCCGCCGTGAGTGTATGCGTGCCATGAATTCTCGGTTTTTTTGGCGTCTATCGAAAGCACTATACATTGAGAACCGAAAATTCTTGCGCCGTCGGTTACGAGAGAAGGATTTTCTATGGCAGAAGTACATATAGCGACTTTATCGGCTCCTCCGTTTAATACTTTTCGCATGTCTTCAACGGTCCTTAAGCCCCCACCGACAGTTAAGGGAATGAAGACTTCTTCGGAGACTTTTTCTACCACTTCAATCAGTATGTCTCTGCTTTTGTAGGAAGCTCCGATATCGAGAAATGTAAGTTCGTCGGCTCCCTGGTCGTTATAGGATTTTGCAAGTTTGACAGGGTCTCCCACATTTTCTAAGTCCCTGAATTTTACACCTTTTACGACCCTACCATAATCCACATCAAGACAGGGTATGATTCTTGTCGCTAACATTTTTCCACCCAGTTACTCAACATTTTTAAGCCGGCCTGGCCGCTTTTTTCCGGGTGAAACTGGACTGCAAAAATATTTCCTTTCTCTATCATCGAAGGATAAGTTATGAAATAATCTGTGGTTGCAGTTACTATTTCTTTGTTTTCGACTTCCGCGTAATACCCGTGCAGGAAGTAGAAAAAGGATTCATCTTTTATTCCTTCGAGGATCGGAGAATCTTTCGATATTTTTATCTGGTTCCATCCCATTTGAGGAACTTTGCCTTTCGTGAAGCGGGAACATTTGCCTTTGAAGATTCCAAAGCCTTTGGTTCTTCCGGATTCCTCGCTTTCTTCAAAAAGCATTTGCATACCAAGGCAAATACCGAGGAAAGGTTTGTTATCCAGGAGCCAGTTATATGTAATTTCATAGAAACCGGTTTCTTTAAGTTTCTCTATGGCAGGTTCGAATGCTCCAACCCCGGGTAAGATGATTTTGTCCGCTTTATTTAGCTCCCCGGGTTCCGTAGCTATTATGGTTTCTCTTTGTAAGTAATTAAAAGCTTTCTTTACCGAGCGAAGATTCCCTGCGCCGTAATCAATTATCGCTATCATCCTATATCTTTCCTTTTGTACTTGGTATCTTTCCTTTTGCCCTTTCATCTTTTGAACATGCCATCTTCATTGCTTTTCCGAAAGCCTTAAAAATCGCTTCTATTTTGTGGTGGTCATTTCTGCCGTAAGGCATTCTTACCACAAGGTTTGCTCCGAGGTTTGCGGCAAATCCGTAAAAAAAATCTTCGAGAAGGTCCGTGTCCAGATCTCCGCAGAATCTTCTTTTGAATTTAGCGTCGAACTGAAGGTAGGGTCTTCCGCTGATATCGACTGCCACCACTGCAAGAGCTTCGTCCATAGGATAAACGAAGTAACCTGCCCTGTTGATACCTTTTTTATCTCCAAGAGCTTTCTTGAAAGCCTGCCCGAGTACTATGGCGCAGTCTTCGATTAAGTGGTGCTGATCTGCCTCTAAATCCCCTGTGGCTTTCATTTTGATGTCGAAAAGCCCATGTTTGGCAAAGTTTTCCAGAGAGTGGGTCAGAAATCCGACCGGATTTTTAATGTTGTATTTACCGCTGCCGTCGATATTCAATTCGATTTTTATATCCGTTTCTTTTGTTTTTCTTTCTATTTTTGCTTTACGCATCTTGCAGCACCTCTTTTAACGTTTTGAGAAATATTTGATTCTGGTCGGGTTTGCCGATTGTTGCTCTCAAAGTATCTTTTAATCTCGGTGTGCTGAAATACCGTAGGAGAACTCCTCTTCTATACATTTCTTCGAATAATTCTATTCCGGACACATTCTGTGTTTTAAACAGGATGAAGTTTGCGAAGGATGGTACGGGGATTATCGATGGTATTTTCTGAAGCTCGGCAAAGACTTTTTCTTTTTCATCCAGAATTTTTTTTACCACGTCTTTTATATATTCGTTTTTCTTCAACAGTATTTCTCCGGCAATTTGCCCGAAAATTCCTACCGAAAAAGGAAGTTTTGCTTTCTGGACTGCACCGGCAATTTCTGTGTTGGTAAGAAGATACCCAAGACGGACTCCGGCAAGCCCGAAAGCTTTCGATAATGTCCTAATTATGATGATATTATCGTATTTGTCCAGTAGTGAAATTGCAGTTTTTTTGGAAAATTCGAAATAGGCTTCATCAACTACAAAAATTCCATTTATTTTTTTTGCGATTTCTTCGATTTCCTCTATCGATATAGTAGTTCCGGTAGGGTTATTAGGCAGAGCAAGTACAACCATTTTTGCGTCTTTACCTTCTTTTATGATTGCAGAGACATCGAAGCTGAAATCATCAAGCAGCGGAACCTGGGTAAGGTCCAGATCCATGATTTTAGAAAGATAAGGATATATTGCAAAACCGGGTGAAATAGCGACAAGTTTGTCGCCCGCGTCGCAAATTGCCTGAAAAACGCCCTGCAATATTTCATTCGATGCATTTGCCGCTACTATACCTTCTTTCGGGAAGTTTGTATATTCCGATATTGCCTCTACCAGAGGAGCTGCAGTGCGTGAAGGGTATCTATTCCAATCCGTATTCATGAATTTCTCTACAATTTCTTCTTTTAAATCTTTCGGCACATCGTAAGGAGATTCGTTCTGGTTTAATTTTACTTCGTATTTATCCTGAGGAACGTAATATTCTTTTAATTCCTGAATAGATTTTCTTATATATTTCATAATACCACCTTACTTATTTCGTATTCCAGAATGTCTCTTGCCCCGTATTTTTTCAATTTGGGGATTAAATCGAGGACTTCGGATTTATCTACCGCTATTTTGACGGCGTACCCTTCTTCTTTGTAAAGCGGCGCTACCGTAGGGGAACGCATACATGGTAGGAATTTTACCAGTTCTTCCAGTTTATTCTCCGGAACGTTCATTTCAAGCAATACTTTATTCCTTGCGTCAAGGACTGCTTTAAAAAGCATTTTTAATTTGTTAATCTCTTTTTCTTTCTTTTTCATTGCTTTTTTGTTTGCAATAAATCTTGTCGAGGATTCCATAACCGTATCCACTATTTTTAAATTGTGTTCTTCGAGTGTTATTCCGGTCGAAGTATTATCTATAATCATATCCGCGTCGTCCGGCGGGAAGACTTCCGTTGCTCCGTAAGTGCGGAGGAATTCGAAGTTGTATTTTTTCTTTTTCAGAAATTCCCTGGATATGTTTTCATATTCAGATGCGACGATTATTTTTCTTTTTTGCAGGTCTCTTGGTGAATATTCCGAAGGAATCGCGCTGACTATCTTTACCTTATCGAAACCAAGGTCCATTACCTCGATTACATCGGCTTTTTCTTCGATAATCCAATCATATCCCGTAAAACCAATATCGCGCGCTCCCATTTCTACAAGTTTCGGGATATTTTGAGGTTTCATTATCTTTATATCGATTTCTTTGTTTTCCACCATCGGGCGGTAGTTTCTGCTGTCTGTTTTGAAATATATACCGGCAGAAATCAATAATTCCGCGACATTATCGTAGATTCTACCCTTTGGAATTACAATCTTTAATTTTTCCATTTTTGTATTCTCACACAGAGGCACGGAGACACAGAGTATACGGAGCCCACCACACCCCTTCTTGATTTGTTTTTATTATTCTCACACAAAGCTACCACGGTACGGTCATTCTTCTCTACCGGGCAGGCAGAGAACACAGAGAGTTTTTTAATTTTTGTTTTTTTGACGCTATTCTTCGTTTCACTCTGTTTCAGTGTGATATTTTTATTTGTTTTTGTGTAATACTTAATTACAGAAAAAAACATTTTCCTTACTCTCCGAGTTTCTAAATATGCCCAGTTATTAATATTAACTTTAGGCTTTGAACTCGGATGTACTTTCGTTTTTGTGCCACCAGGAATAATAGAATATGTAGGGATAAACGTAATAACGAACACTTCTTTCCGAAGGACTAAAAAAAGACCTCCTCAGAGTTTTTTGGATGAACTTATTTATTGACTTATTGTTTGTATCGTTATTATTCATGACAGTAATATAGATAAAAACGGGGACATGTCAAGGGGTTTAATAAGCTGGAATGTAAAAATCAAAAATACAAATGGAAAATGACAGACCAAAGAATAGAAAAATTCTAAATAGACAAAAACCCAAAATGAGAAGCGGTGTCAGGTTTTTAGGTTTTTAAGATTTGATTCCATAAGTTTTTAATTCTTGTTTTTTCTTTGTAGCTTATTATTGAACAGAGGATTATAAATGCCAGTGATCTTTGATATAGAGCGCTACCCGCTAAGGTTGTTAAGTATAACAGAATAATGCCCAGACACAGGTCCGATATAATTGTTTTTAAATTATAATTTACCGGGAAAATTTTATTTCCAATTAGGTAAGAAAATAGAGCAAAGAGGAAATAAGAAAGTAGGGTAGAGGCTGCCGCTCCCATTATGCCGAAACGAGGAATCAAATAAAGATTAAGTGAGATATTTGCAAGAAGAGGAGTCAGAGAAATTGGTATTAGCAGTCCTGTTCTTGATTTTATGTAGAAACCGGCTGTAAAGATTTCTTCAAGACCGAAAAAAATGTAAGAAAGGGCGATGATGGAAACAATTGACTGAGCTTTCCAGTATTCTTTTGCCACCATGATTTTAAAGATTTCCGGAGTGAAGAACGATAGAATTGCCCAGATGATTAGGCAGAGCCGTGTAAATGTTATGGCAGAATTAGCAAAGACTTCCTTTTTATTTGGGTTTTTGAAAAAGAAAGGTGTCCACGAAGCGCGGAATCCATGTACTATTATACCCATTACAGTGCCGAATTGATATCCGAGAGTATAAATGCCTGCTTCGGAGAGCCCGAGAATCCACTTTATTATCCATCTGTCGATTAGATCCAGACCTATCCATATTATGATAGACAACGGTAATAAAGGTAAACCGTAGCGTAGAAGATTTTTTGTTTTAGTCCAGTTGATTTTTAATGTGAAAAGTCGGTGTATTTCAGGGTAAATTATAAAAAAGAATAATGAGCTGCTACCGAGGTTGCCGAGAAGTACGCCGCCGACGCCCAGCTTGAAGTAAAAAACGAAAAGAATATTGAGACCTATGGTTACGATAAGTCTAAAAGTATTTATCATAACGAATTTTTTCGGGCGATTTTTTATCCTTAAAATCAATAGAGCCGGGTCGAACAGGTTTTCTATCCATATTGTAATAATAGTAAGAGAAATAAGGTAGCCATCGGATGGTTCCAAAAGAAATGTTGCCAGTCTTGTCGAATATGCGGTTAGCGGGAGAAGGAAAAGAGAAGAGTAAATCAAACGGAAAAGGAAAAATCGGCTGAAAATCTCTTTCTCATCGGTATTTTTTTCTGTCAACTGTTTAAGTAAGGCATCGTTTAATCCGAGTGTAAAGATAAGAATCAATACGCCTGATAATAAATATATCATAGCGAGTTTTCCGTATTGTATCTGGGTTAGGGTGTGAGTGTAGAGAGGGATTAAAAAGAACCCGATCGCTTTCCGTAAAAGAAACCCGATTCCGTAGGTTATGGATTCGCCGAAAAGATTTTTTATACTTCCGGGATTTTTTTTCAATTTGCCTTTTTACTGATTTTTGCCGGGATAGGGTAGCAAAATCCTATCTCCTAAATTTTTTTATAAAGCTGATTACGGAAGAAACACTGAGCTCCCATACTTGCTTTGAATGAGATTAAACCACGGTTTACTTCCATTGGATTATCTTTAGATTCTTCCTGATTTACTCCGAGGTCCAGGTATTTGAATCCGTTTTTCTGTCCCCATCGTATGATTTCATACAAAAGATAATTTATGGGCCTGTATTTTTGATGGTCGTAATCGAGAGCTATATAAAAAGCCAGAAGAGTTCTCTCGTTACAGACAAATATGAGAGAACCACCCATTAATGTGCCCTCTCTGTAAGCCAGAAAAAGCTTGAACTTATGTGGTAGAAGCCTGTTGAGTTTGTTCAACTCGGCAAGCGAGTGAGTTACGGAAACGTCAAATTTTTCTTTGTTTTTAAGTAAAATAGGATAAAAGTTCTCGTAGTCGTCGCTTAATTTTATTTCTATACCTGAGTTGATTGCTTTTCTTATCGCGTTTCTGGAATTTTCATGGCATATTCTTATTGGATCGTCAGTTGATTTCGAAAGATCGATTACCGAGGTGTACATATTGGAAGAATATACAAATCCATTGTATAGTAGAACATATTCTAAATTCTTATTTGTTTCTTTTGAATAAACTATCGGAGGCAAGGTGAGGTATACTTCTTTTATTTTGTTTTCGTTGCAGTATTCAAGGAATTTGTTGACGATTATATCTGCTTTCCTGAAATTCGTGTCGTCCATTACGATTCCTCCGAGGCTTGCCCCGGCCGGTGATTTAAAGATTCCTTTATTAAGCATTCCTGGTAGAACAGCGATTATATTACTGTTTTTTTGAAAAATTAAATGGTGAAAATTAAATCTGTCCGAAGGATGATAACTTAAAAATTGTATTTTATGAAATATTGTGCCGTTATCCGCTTTTTCTACAAAGTTATCCCAGTTTTTTTTCAACTCATCTCTGTATTTTTCTATGATTATATCATTCATAAAATTATTTTTGTTTGGGGCTTAATTTTATTTTCATAGGGAATTAAATATCAAAATTTAAAAAGCAAAATGACATATACGCTATCAGCTATCCGCCTTCTGCTTTCCGCTAAACCCAACCCCACACACCATTTTTTAACATGTAGAAAATGTAGAACCTGTAGTTTTTTGTTTTTAATTCTATAAGGACTACATGACCTACATGTGCAAATTTTCTTGTTTTTTTCTGCGGTTAGCCGTAAGCGGTAAGCCGAGAACGACTTTTTACTTTCCATTTTGATATTTAATTTTTGCATTTTAATTATTATAGCTGTGTTTGTCGTCAGGGAATTTGCCTTCTTTAACTTCTTTTTTATATTGGGTGAAGGCTTTTCGTATTATCTTTTCAAGATTTACGTATCTTTTTGAAAACTTTGGCTTAAAATCGAAAGAAAGACCAAGGATGTCATTCACAACGAGTATCTGCCCGTCCAGATTTTTTCCGGCACCGATTCCGTAAATCGGAATCGACGATTGTTCCATAATTTTCGAAGCCAGTTCTCTTGTTACGGACTCTAATATAATGGCAAAGGTGCCTATTTCTTCTAAAATTTTTGCCGATTCCAGGGTTTTTTTGATTTCTTCCTCGTTTTTACCTATGACTTTGTATCCTGTTTGAAAGTAATATTGCGGATTTAATCCTATGTGTCCCATTACAGGTATTCCGGCATCTATGATCGCTTTGATGTTATCTTTTTGTTTTACTCCCTCCACTTTTACTCCCGATGCTCCCAATTGAAGAAATTTCCCGGCATTCAATACCGCTTCGTCCGGGGTTGTCTGGAAAGATAGAAAAGGCATATCTACAATTACAGGGGAATTTTTAACACCCCTTATTACACCTTTCGTGAAGGTAATCATATCTTCTATTGTTACTGGAATGGTGGTTGAATATCCCATTTCACCCATGCCGGCGGAGTCTCCGACAAGAATCCAATCTATTCCGCATTCATCAGCAATTCTTGCGACCGGATAATTATATGCGGTTATTCCGACTACGAATTCTTTTTTTTCTTTTTTGTTCAGGAGGGTGTTTATTATTTTGAGTTTATCCCCCAATTCTTCCAACCAATCTTATTTTATTGCCAAGGGATATTTCAGTCTTTTCCATAATTGTGGTTATATATCCTGAAGCAGTTTCTTCCTGTGTATTTACTATCTGAATTTGTCCGAGAGGAATCAATAAATCTCTTTCCTTTCCCATTTGTTCTTTGTAAATTAGAAATACGTCGCCGAGTTTAACGGTGCCTTTACTTCCGGGTTCTATATAAACTATCGAAAAAGGTTTAATAATGTCTTCATCATTTTTGAAGGCAATTATTTTACCTTTAATATCATAGACGGTTGGCTGAGCTTTACCTACAACAGTTTCAGTGAGTGTATGTTTCGCAAATTCGTCGCCCGGCTCTATTTTTTCATAAGATTCGATTACCCTGGCTATTGAAGCTTTTTCACCGGCTTCAATAATTTTTAAAACGCCTTTTATCCTTACTATTTTTCCGTATCTGCCTACTACCTTGCCCCAGTTAAATATAACGTAGCGGTCGTCTTCATGAATACCATCCGAGGTACCCTTATTCACTTGAACTTTGTCTCCGAGAGTGGTTGGCGATTCCTCAAAACCCGGGATAGTCTCTAATATTTTATTTATTTTACCGATTCCCAGTCCTCGATTTCTTGTTATGAATCCTGCGCTAAGAGCTGCTTTCCGGGTAAAAGCATATTGCTCCGCTTGGACTACGGAAAAGAGAATTGCTTCCGGAGAACTTATAGATGCCTCGGTTAATTCCGGACTTGTTGTCGTTCTTAATTCTTCTTGTATTTTACTCTTCGTGTCTTTTATTTCGGTTACCAGGCCTTCTTTAAGTGGAAACGTTGTAGCTTGTTCGGCCGGAACATTTGGTATTACAAAAACTTCCCCCGGATAAATCCAGTGGGGGTCGGCTATCGAATCTTTATTTGCTTCGTAAATGACGGGCCACAGAAATGGATTGCCGTAATAGTGACCAGCGATATCCCATAAACAGTCTCCTTTTACTACAGTGTGTTGTTTGTATTGAGCGACGAGAACAATACCGATAGATAGGATGATAAAGGTAATTAAAATAAATTTTTTCATTTTCACTCCTTTTCTTTTACATATTTTAATTCAAGATCATGAATAATGTTGTTCAAATATCCTTCTTCTTCTTTGTTCAGATTGCCTTTCGTTTTGTCTCTGAGTATTCTGAGAGAATCTATGAGGTATTTTGACATCTCTAAATCTTTGTTTTTTTTACCGGTAGTTGGGGCTTCCACCAACCCCAGGGAAATGTAAGCTCCGGTTGCCATCCGCAAAACTATAGAGAGAAAAGATACTTCTTCAAGATTTTCTTCTTTTTTGCTATCCGTTTTACTTACCAAGACTTTTCCTCTGAAGGATTGTATTGTTGTCTTTTCTTTTGTTAATATTATTCATTCATTTCACTCTCCTTCAATGTTTTATACAAATGGGCGAAAGAGGACTTGAACCTCTGACCTCCTGCTTGTAAGGCAGGCGCTCTCACCGGGCTGAGCTATCCGCCCTTGATTTATATTAATTCTTACAAGTAGTTTTGTCAAGGTCTTTATGGGGTACAATGAAAATAGCCGTTAGCTTTTTGCTTTTAGGCATTAGCTAAAAAAACTTTTTAATCTTAACAAGCATTTTAAATCAATTAGTTCAAATCGGATATTTTTTTGTTGGCTAAAAGCTGATTTCTAACAGCTAATAGCCTAATTATATGCGTTATCTATGATTAAATCTTCTTCTAATTCTTTTTTGTCAGTACACTTTTGTAGAAATTTTCAGTTTTAATCGCTATATTAGACCAGTCATACTTTTTTGCGGTTTCGAGTCCTGATTTTCTGTTTTTTTGTAGTTTTGAGTTATCTTTCAGAAGCGAAATCGCTTTATCCGCAAGAGATTTAGGATTACCTTTTTCAAATAGCATTTCTTTGTCGGGAATTACTTCTCTGTAGCCGTCTATATCGGAGGCTATTACAGGAGTACCAGAGGACATGGCTTCAAGGAGTACTATACCAAAAGTTTCTCCAAATAAGGCAGGAGAACAATAGAGGTCGGCACTGCGGTAGTAAAGAGGAACCATCTCAGGCGGAATCATCCCTTTAAAGACGATAGATTTTCTCAGAGTTTCAGGAATGTCTGTAGGCGGAGATCCTTTTCCGGCTACTACAAGTATTGCGTCGGGTATTTTTTCCTTTATTAATGGAAAGGCATTCAGCAAAACTCGCAAGCCCTTTCTGGGATCTAATCTGCCCAGGAATAGAATCATTCTCTTATCGGAGAACCCCTTTAGTTTTGCACCTCTGGGATTGAATCTTTTTGTGTCGACGCCATTGGGTATAATTTCATAATTGCCTTGTGGGAAATGAGGGTAGATTTCATCAAATGCTTTTTGAGATACGCATATAGAACCTTTTATTTTTCTTGAGATAGGAGTAAATAAAAACTTTGAAAGCTTGTAATAATTAAAACCAGAGAAAGCGGTATGAAATGTTGCAATATTTGTAGCATTTGAATATACGAGGGCAAGGAAAGGCAGATTAGGTGCGAAAGGCCCATGGGTATGTATAATGTCGAAGGAATTATTTCGAATAAAGTTTCTGACTTTTGAGAAGAGCGTTGGAGAAAATGTACAGTTAACTGCGCTTTTATTTGCGTAAAAACTTATCCTGCGTCCGAGTCTTGTTACCATTTTATCTTCTTTGGCTTTGGGATGTCCTCCAGTCAGGATTTGTACTTCATTACCTAAGTTCCTTAAGGCGCTGGACAGGTTATGTAAGACTTCGCTGACTCCGCCGGGGTCCGGATAATAGGAATCAGACACCTGAAGAATTTTCATCGGAGGTGACAGCTGTTAGTATAGAAGATGTATCGAAATCTACCTCATTAGGAGATAATGCTCTTATAATCGTTGTTTCTTTTGGAAATTTCTCTGCGATTTTATTTTTTCTTATTACCGCGACTTCTTTGTCGGAAATCATGACCCCTTTGAGTCCTCCTTTCAAAAGGACTATTGATCCGGGTGGGTATATTCCCATTATGTCGAGAAACGTTTTGACTAAAGAAGGGTCGTAAATTTCTTTACTTTTTACGATATATTTAAGCGCTTCAAAAGGGCTCCTTACATTTTGATATATTCTGGGTGTCGTCATTGCGTCGTAAGAATCGACAATCCGGATAATACGAGCAAAAAGAGTGGGTTTTTTTGTGCTGATGTCGGGATATCCGGTACCGGAATAGTCAATGTGATGTTCTAGAATACCGCGAAGAGCAAAGACCGGAACTTCATCTACTCCTTTTAGGAAAATTATTCTTTCAGCCGAAAGGTAAGGATGCTGTTTTATTTTTTCGTATTCGATGTTGGTCAGTGTGTCCGGTTTGTTTAAAATGTCTCCGGGGATATCTATTTTCCCAAGGTCATGAAATAGTGCCGCGATTCCAAGTTCCAGTAAGTCCTTTCTGGTGAGGCCGAGTTCGATGCCCATCGCAATCGAAAGAATACAGACATTGGCGGAATGATTAAAGGTGTAGGAACCAATATCTTTAATTATGGTCAAAGCAATTAAATAACTTCTTTCTTTGAAAAGTAGTTCCGAAAAATTCCTTACTATTCTTCGAGCCTCATAAATATTCGCTTCTTCTTCAATAGTGACTTTTTTTAAATAGCTTATAGAGTCAAGAAGAGTAGAAAGGGCTTCTTCCCTTATTGAACGCAGGATACCATCTTTCTGTTTTGAATCTTCTATTCGGCTTATTTTAATGGATTTGACCCCCTCTTTTTTCAGGCTATTTGAAATTTGTTCGAAGGAGTGTTTCGATGAAGCAAGATGTGTTCCAAGGCAGCATAAAAAGGAAACAACTTCATCAAGTTTTGGTAATCTGGTGAATAAAATCGTTCCTATAGATAGAGTCTTCAAATCATGAATCAAAGATCTATATCTGTCTATTATTCCCATTTCTACGTTTGCTCTCTCATCGTTGAAAAATAGATGGTTTTCGGAAATAAACAGTTCTATCGTTTTGAATTCTTTAAACAGGTCAGATAGAAATTGATGGGTTTTTTGGGCATGTTGATAAAGTGTTTGACTTTTAGTCTGGAAAACACGGGCTATGTGGATTGAAGATGAGAAGTATAAAATAAGATTCCTGATATCAGTCTCTTTCATGATTTTTTAATATCTCCTCAACAGTTGCTTTTAAATGTTTTGAATTTCTATATCGTGATATAATTTCTATAACTTTTTCATTTTTGTTATTGGAGAGCGCCTGTAGAGCTATTTTCTTTGTTTCGTAGACTTTTTCTTTAAATAAATGCCGCTTACGAAGTATTGTGTTGAATATTTTTATTGTATCATCAGTTGTAAGTGAAGAGAGTAATTCCAATAGTGTCTTTATTTCTTTTTTGGGAAGTTGCCAGAAATTTTTAGACATTATCCTGTTTCTTATAATTTCGAATTCTTCCGGATCCCAGATAGCTTTTAACTTTTCAAGTGCTAAAGCTCTAACATTGGCGTCGGGATGATTTAAATATTGAATTACTTCTTTCCTTGGTAATAGAGAGAAGAGGACTTCTTGAACTTTAGGAGTGTTATGTTTCTCGAATAATTCTTTTAAACAGGGAATGAAGTATGGATCTTTCAGTTTTTTTATAATTAGTAATAGAATTGGAAAAGCTTTTCCTGTAGCGTTGACCAGGCGAACCTCTAGTTCTTCTCTATGATCGGCAAAAATATTTTTCAGTAAAGATGTTATTAAGTCCTTTGTGACAAAGTCACTTGTTATTTCCAGTTCGTTTATTAGAGCATCTACACCTTTTATACCTATAAATTCGAGGAGCTCGACTGCTTCCGTTTTTATTCTGTTTGAAGTTGCGGAAGTTAAAGCATGAATGTACAATTGTAAAGCTGCTTCAGAAGTTATAATTTCTTTAATTTCTTCTGAAGTTTCGATGAATTCTTTTTTATTCTCTTTGATATTTTCAATAAGTTTTTTCGTCTGGTATAGAGCGGAAAGGTTGCCGGCCGATAAAAAATTAGGAATGGACTCTTTAAGTATCATATATAGACTTTTTCTTTTTCTGTGGATTTGCTCATAGGAGAGAAGGTCTTTAATACTTTCAATCAATAAAAAAGCAGAGAGTTCTCTATTTATTGAAATTTTTGGTTGATAATTAATCCCAAATTTTTTCTGTTCTTTTTGAGAAACTTCGTTTTTGTTTATTTTTACCGGAAGAACGGCGACCATATCGTTTTTTATTTTTGATGGTAGTTGTATATCTTCGTATTCGTTAATTTTTTTTGCCTTTTCTACGGCGTGGTATATTATATGAGGAAATTTTGCTTCCCAGAGGTCTTCCAATAAACCCACTTCGGAAGAATATTCCTTACTGGCTATTATGGTTATTAGGGCTTCAAGTTCTTCCTCGCTCACTCCTTCGAGAAAAGTCAGAGATCTTACCCCGTTACGATATAGAAAGAGGGGAACCGATGTGATGCGTTTTGGATCCAAATGTAGCACTTTTGAATCGTTCATAATTTTATCTTCGTTGACTAATAAAACCACAGGTCCTAACTTTTCCTGTGCTTTTATTAGATTGGAATAACATTTCTTAATGAATTCTCTTGTCGTATCAGATATTTTTTGATATAATTTATGGCTCTTAATCGATTTTATAAAGTTGTTTACGAAAAAAGTTAAATCTTCCATTATCTTAATTTTACTCTAACATTAAAAAATTTCAAGCCCCCTACTTTAGAAATTAAATATCAAAAATTAAAAAGCAAAATGACAGATAAAAATGTAAAATTAATTCTTTTTTACAACAAAATATTTAAATCAAAAAAACGGGTTTTCTCTTACCCCCAACACCCCATTTTTTCAACAACAAATAGCACAAATTGCACAAATAAATTAAGAATAATATTTTTCATTGTCTTTTTTTAATATTCGTGTTATTTGTGTGATTCGTTGTTTCTCTTTTTAATTTTATTTTTGAATTTTTATTTGGCATTTTCCATTTTTATATTTAATTTTTAAATTTTAGTGGTTATGTTGTACTAACTCCCAGGTCTAATTTTATTGATATAGTCCGGCAGCCTAATGTTTATTTGAGAATCCTAATTGCATCCGGATCGGAAGTAGTGATTTCAAGCCCGTATTTTTTATGGTCTATTAATCTTCCTTTAATTTCTATTTTTGAGTTGTTCAAGTCTTTGAGATTGAAACCCTTGCTTTTTAATTTTTCCATACCTTCATTCCAGAGTATGAAGGTAAATTTGTCTTTTCCTTCTCCGAAATCTATAAAAAGATTTCCGGAATGCGAAACATTCCAGCTGGTGGCTTTCCCGGAAATTATAACCCATTCTCCTGTATGTTTTTTTAGTTCGGATGCATTATACGGGTCCAATATCGGAGTGACTCGCGGGGGTTTGCCCTCGTGCCAGAGTTTCAGAAATTCTTTTTCAAACTTACTTGTAAGTTCTTTGCTTTCTTTTATAATCAGAAGGTTTTCGTTGTTTAGTTCCTCAGCGGAGTGAGTCCAGTTGAAGGAACCGGTTATCAGGATTTTGTTGTCTATAATTGCAAATTTGTTGTGCATTATTCCACTATATTTACCGGTATCTGATTGTTGGGCGCTGTTTACTCTTACATTTACTTTCTTTTTTTGAAGAAAAAGATGCTTCGAGTATTCTATTTCTTCGGCGCTTTTGCTATCTAAAAGAACTCTTACCTTTACACCTTTTTCTTTTGCCGAGACCAGGGCTTGCGACAATTCTCTGTCTGTTAGAATATATATTGCGACGTCTATATTGTTCTTCGCATTCGTTAGTTCTTTTAAGACTGCTTCTTTTGCTCCGCCGTTTGGACTAAAGAAGACCTGAACCGATAGGGATATTAATAATATCAGCATTTTTAAAAACATCCCCCTCCGATTCTTTAGAGGGGGATGTTTTAATCAATTGAGCTAAAACTTTCCTATCTGTAGAATAGTCCTACTATTCCGGCAATTATGGCTGCTATTCCGACAGGTACAGCCAATACGGTCATTAAATTTTCGAGTTGTTTTTCTGTTTCTTTACTGACAGGTAAAAGCAGCAGCAAATCAAGTATCAATACCGAACCTGCAGCAATACCTACGATTCCCTGGAGTGTTCCGGCAGCTCCATGTGCTCCCCAGAAGCCGATACTTGTCAGTATGACAACAATACCGATTGGTATCTTAAGGGCAGTAAGAGCTTTGACCGAGTTTTCAAGTTTTTTATTGACCTTTTTTAGGAGATCCATTATTAGTATTAATCCACCTAAAATTAAAAATTCCATACTATACCTCCTTAGAGTTTTTTTAAGATTTTGTTAGTGTTGTTACCATTTTACATTCAGTTCTCTGTTTGCTTTTACTTCGTCGAGTCTTCCTACGGGAGTATTGCGCGGGCTGTTTTGCAAGCTGTTCGGATTTTCTTCTGCTTGTTTTGCTATTTTTCGCATAGCGTTTATGAAGTCATCCAGAGATTCCTTTGATTCGGTTTCAGTGGGTTCTATCATCATAGCTTCCGGCACAATGAGAGGAAAGTAAATTGTTGGGGCATGGATTCCCATATCTAAGAGACTTTTTGCTATATCGAGGGCTCTTATCCCGCTTTTTTTGAATCTTGAAGCCGAGATAACAAATTCGTGCATGCAACTTTTTTCATACGGAATATCGTAATTTTCTTTCAGATGAGTAAGTAAATAATTTGAGTTTATTGTTGCCTGTTCGGAAGCAGTGCGTAGACCGTCTGCACTTAAGATTCTTATATATGTGTAAGCCTTTACCAGTACGGAAAAAGCTCCGAAGAAACTTGATATTTTTCCGATAGAATGCTTGAGTTTCCAATTTAATTTGTACTTTTTTCCGTCGAATTCGATTGTTGGTACAGGCAAGAATTCCGAAAGATATTTTTTTACCGCCAGGGGTCCGCTGCCCGGCCCCCCTCCTCCGTGAGGAGTTGCAAAGGTTTTATGTAGATTGAAATGAATTAAATCCACACCAAAATCTCCGGCTTTAGATATACCCAGAAGTGCGTTGAGGTTCGCACCGTCCATATAAAGGAGAGCTCCGTGGTGATGAAGTATCTCTGCAATCTCCATTATATTATATTCGAAAATTCCCAGAGTATTTGGATTGGTAATCATGAGTGCTGCTACCTGGTCATTTATTACTTTTTCCAGGTTTGCCGGGTCAAGAATTCCATCTCTGTTGGATTTGATTTCCTTTGTTTTGAATCCTGCTCTTATCGAAGATGCCGGATTTGTTCCGTGAGCCGTATCCGGAATCAGCACTATTTTTCTGTTTTCCTTTTTTAAATCAAAATAGGCTTTGATGATGAGAAGCCCGGTTAATTCACCATGAGAGCCGGCTTCCGCTTGAAGGGTTATTGCCTCCATTCCGGAAATTTCTTTTAAAAATTCTCCAAGTTCGAACATTATTTTAAGCGTACCCTGTATTTCTTTTTCAGGCATTTGCGGATGTAGGTTTGATAATCCCCGGAGATTCGCTATATCTTCAGCTACTTTTGTATTATATTTCATTGTACAGGATCCGAGAGGATACATCCCTTTGTCTATATGATAGTTCTTCTCGGATAATTTAGTGAAGTGTTTTACTGCTTCTCTTTCGGGTACGGATGAGAAAGACATTTCTTTTTTTCTTATCCGGGAAGGCTTAAAAAAAGATCTTACAGGTTTTTCTTTTATATCGAGAACGGGTGTATAATTATTTATTTTTGAGAATTTATGTTCCGGAAGTTGTCTCATATCCATATATTATAAAGACACTTCATTTTTGTCAACTATTAAAATAACTTTTTTTATTAACTTTTTGAGTTTATAAAATTTTTTAAGGAACTTAAGATTTCAACGTATAGGTCTAATTTTGTTAGTCGGTTAGTGTGTTGGTCTGTTAGTCTGTTTTTTTTACAGACCAAACCTACCAACTGGCCAACAGACTAACTGGATTGGGTCTTTATGTTCTCTGTTGTTAATTAAAACATATTGAAAAAGTGAATTGATAATGTTTAGTGTGTTTTGTGGTTAAGAAATATGAGGGGTGGGGGGGGGTTTGTCGGCTTGACTTTGAGTTAAAGGGGATTAATATAATCGCATGATGGATTATCTTGAAACAATATCGAAGAAGGAAGAAAATACTGTAAGAAAGGAACGTTTTCTTCCTTTGCGGGTGCTCTGGAAGAAGATTCTTACTTTGAAACAATATCTCCCTTTGAAGAAGCGTAAATTTATTATATTTAATATCGTTTTTTTCGTATTTGGTGCAGTAATTGGTATTAATTTGGCAATAATTGACGGTCTGCCCGATGTGGATTCATTGGCAAATTATGAGCCCAAACTTTCTACCGGTATCTATGACATTAACGATAAGCTTATTATTGAAGTTTACGAACATAGGAGAATACCGGTAGTCCTCGATTCTCTTCCGGAATATATACCAGCAGCGGTCGTATCCCTTGAAGATAAAAGATTCTACAATCATTGTGGTATAGATTTAAGAAGACTGACAAAAGTCATAGGTTTAAATGTGATCAGGAAAATGGGTGGAAGGAAATGGGGGCAGGGTGCTAGTACCATCACTCAACAACTTTCGAGGAACATCTTTCTTACTTTGCAAAAAACTCTTCTCCGGAAGGTAGAGGAAATATATTTGTCTCTCCTGATTGAGCGTCGATATTCGAAGAAAGAAATACTGGAGATGTATTTGAATGAGATATATTGGGGATATGGTAACCATGGTATAGGAGCGGCTTCTCGTTACTATTTTGGCAAGATTCCGGATAGTCTGTCTGTTTCGGAGACTGCAGCTCTTGTGGGTCTTCTTAGTTCTCCCGGAACTTATTCTCCTTACAACAGTTACCAGCGGTTCATAGACAGGCGCAATCTGGTATTAAGCGAGATGCTTCAGGAGAAAGCAATTTCAAAAGAACGGTTTGATTCTGCGATTGCGGATTCCCTTCGGGTTGTCGACCATTCAAAGGAAAAAATTATAGGACCTTATTTCATTAATGAAGTAAAAAGAGAAATGGAAGAACTTTTCGGAAGAGCTTATATATCCTGGGGAGGATATAAGGTTTATACCACCATGAATCAAGCTATGCAAATTCTTGCGGATAGTCTTCTGGAAGTCGGTCTTAAAAGAGTCGAAAAAACATGGGCGCTTCCACCGAAAGATTCAATCCCCGATTCTCTTATTCATACTGACAATATTCCTTACCTGCAGGGAGCTATGGTGGTTATGGATCCGAAGACTGGCTATGTTCTTTCTCTTATCGGAGGAAGGGATTATAAACATAGCTTGTATAACAGAGCTATCCAGGGTAAAACGCAAGTCGGTTCGGCTTTTAAGCCGTTTCTTTTTACGGCAGCAATCGATAACGGGTTTTTACCTTCGGATTTTGTATTTGATCTGCCGATGATTAAAGAAGTAGCTGGTGAAGTCTATGCACCTAAAAATTATGACGGTACTTTTTTGGGAAAAATATCTTTGAGAACGGCTCTGGCGAGATCCAGAAATGTCGCTTCCTTAAATCTTACTCAAGAAGTAGGAGCGTTTTCGGTGGTCGAGTATGCTTATCAAATGGGGATAGAGAGTGAACTTCAGCCGGTTCTTTCCGTGGCTCTCGGTACATCGGATATTTCTCTTCTTGAGATAGTTCGAGCCTTTTCGACGATTGCGAATCTGGGTGAGAGAATTAACCCCATTTTTATCCGTCAGGTAGTCGATAGATATGGCAATATAGTTTATGAGAATAGAATTGTTAAGCAGAGGGTTCTCTCCGAAGCTACCGCATATATGGTCCTAGATATGATGAGAAGTGTTTTTGATGATGAGGGCGGAACCGCTACTTATGCGAGAGCACTAGGTTTTACAAAGCCAGCCGCTGGAAAAACGGGTACGACAGATGATTTTAAATATGCCTGGTTTATCGGATTTGTTAAGGAACTTGTTGCGGGTGTCTGGGTCGGATTCGATTACCCGAGGGTTATAGGACCCAGAGCAAGTGGCGGAGCAGTGGCTCTTCCCATCTGGACTGATTTTATGAAGGCGGTCTGCGATTCTACCATGGATTATGATTTTCCTATTCCTGAGAGTGTAGAATTTAGATTTATTTGTACCGAGAGTGGTGAACTTGCGACTTCAAAGTGTCCCAATGTTAGGAAAGAAGTATTCGGAACAGGGAATATACCGAAAAGTCAATGTCAGCTTCATAGGGAAGGAAAAATCAATATAAGAAAACCGATTGAGATGATTGACGATTTTAATTTTTAGGAGGACTCGATGAAAAGGGATATTTTTTATTTTACCGTTATTTTATGTTTATTGTTGGCATTTGGATTTTTTTATGTTAGAAAATACTCTCCTTTATATAATAGTTTGCTTGAGTATAAAGAAGAAAATAAAACTCTTATTTCCATAGTAAATGATTTGAGAAAAAGTACGGAAAAAGTAGATACACTAAATAAAAAAGAAAAAGAAAATTACCTGGTCCAGGATATCAGGGATATGGTTGAAGGTGTTGAGGTGGAACTTGAGAAGGAAGAAATTGCAATTACCTTACCCTGCAAGAAGATGTTTCCGCCTGGTTCGGTGGAATTGAGTCAGGAAGGTCAGGAGATATTACTTAGAATCGCAAATATATTGAAGGAAATGCCGGATAGGTATATAAGGATTGAAGGCCATACAGATAGCACCGGTATTTCCGGAAGTTTAAAAGATGCATATCCGACGAACTGGGATCTTTCTGCAAAAAGAGCCGTGAATGTTGTTAAATACTTGATAGATAAAGTGGGTATAGATCCCCGGCGTCTTTCTGCAGTAGCTTATGGAGAGTACCAGCCGATTGCTACCAATGCGACCGAAGAAGGAAGAAATAAAAATCGGAGAATTGTCATTGATGTTCTGGCGGAATAAACTACCGCGGCAAAGCCGCTAAAATGCAAAGATTAAATATCAAAATGCAAAACTACAAATCAAAATTAAAAAATATAAATAGGGAACAACGAATAGCGCAAATGACACAAATATTTTTTAGTTTTGGGAGGTAGGGCAGGGTATGATTTTACATTTTAATATGTCATTTTGCTTTTTAATTTTTGATATTTTATTTCTTGTAAGAAGATTGTTAGGATTAAACGAAAACTT
>CAZGBM010000010.1:0-39955 GCA_964523975.1 uncultured bacterium
CATAGAATCTGCGTCCAAATTTCTTAGTGTCTTTGTGCCTTCGTGGCAATGTTAGGATTTGGGATTTTGGGGGTAGGATTTAGTAAAAACTGAAAAATCTACAGTTTCTACATGTCCTACATGTAAAAAATTTCGGTGTGTGTGTTAGGAGCAACATCATAATTCTTCTTTTTTTCTCTGTGTCTCTGTGTCTTTGTGTGAGACTAATTTGGGGTTGTGGGATATGAGTGTTTTAAAACAAAAAATATTGTTTTTTTCTCTGTGTCCTCTGTGTGTTCATTTTTTCCTCTGTGCGCTCTGTGGTAATGTTCACTTGTTTTTCCCGAGTTGTGACTTAATCTTCTCCCATTCCGATAAGGCATCTTTGAATATCCTGTATCCTTTTATCGCGTCCACAAGCATTGCCTCTTCTTCATAAAAGGGGATACCGACAATTCTTGCTTTCCGGAAATCGAAAACAATATCCGCATCCATTATCGAGGCGCTCGTATTCGACTGGATGGAAAGAAACATAATCTTCGCAATCTCTTCCGCATCTTCCAGTGAATACTGGGCTCCTACCATATCTTTCGGAGAATCGCTTTCCAGTTCCGGCGGCTCTATCGTGAACTTGAACCCCGGTTCGTCCATCAACTGGTACCGGTTCGTGACTCCGAAAGCAGGAACGAAAAAAATCATTCTGTCTTTCGCCTTTTCCTTGTTGAATAACTCCACAAAAAATCTGCTGAATCTTTCATCAATCAGGATTTCGGGAGGAAGTTGAGTTATATCTACATTATACTTTTTTTCTATATAAATATTGGTAGAGATCTGCCACATCGGCAGATAATATAAAATTTTATTCTTGACTTCTGTTTGCGGTTTTACGAAAACAACATCGATTTTCTCAAACTTATCCAGGACAACCTCGAAACCCAAACCGCAATTCGAACAAAAATGAACGACATCGTCTTCTTCGCTTTCGATGTCTGTCCCGCACTCCGGACAACGTAAAGGTATAAGTTTGATATCACTTATTCCCATATTGCAATATCCAGACCGTAAAAGCGGAAAACAAAGCAGCGATAAAACCGACCACTTTACCCAGAAAAGAAGTGACAAAAGAGCAAATTATTCCGCATAAACCTATAACTCCGTACAGCGCATCCAATCCTAAGAAAACTTTTGTACTATCTTTTCTTCGTTTGTCTTTATCTCTTAACAGAGGTTTGCCGTCTACCGCATCGAAAGAATATGTATAATTCTCTCCGCCTGCTTTTATTCTCGCAAAGAATATAGGGTTGTAGTAAATAGTAGCTTTTTTCTTTATCGTTTTCAGGTAATGTTCGAACTCATCGAAATCACTATAATCTCTTATGATTTCACCGATGAGCATACGGGAAGCTTTTTCCAGATATTCTTTTGCCGGTAAAGGCAGATCAAAGACATCTCCGTATCGGTGGACAATTTCATCGTCGTAAACCTCGAATTTCTTACCTTCCGTACTCACTCTTTTTATTCCGTAACGGTAAAATTCCGATGGGTCCAACTTTACCTCAAGAATTCGACGTATTCTTTTTTTGATTCTTTCCGCTCCGATGATATGAGGAATACTTATCGTATCGAAGTTCTTGCCTGAATCCGTATAATCAGGCTCCTTCACAACTCTCCCTTTTTTATAGCCCTTTATCCAGCCTATTACCTCGGCGCCGGTCTTTATGAAAGGGATAAAAAGGAGGTCGACGTCTATAATCTCCGCATTCCTTCCGAATACACCCATCAAGACTTTCTTCGGATTATCTATCTTCGGCCTTGCGAATACTCTCGGAGCCCCGATTCTCTTCGTTATCAAAAAAACGCTATCGCAAAACCTGCATCTTGTATTTGTATAACCTTCCGCCACATCGATCTCCGCCCCGCAATTTGGACAGGAGAAGGCAATCAACGTCTCCGTACTTTTAAGAATTTTGTTTTCCCCTGTCATAATACCATAATGCGAATGTTATCAAAACCACGGAAATCAGCTTAAAAGGCAAAACAGGAAAGAACAAAGCCGCAATCATAACCACCCCTAAAGATATCAGCGCAAAGGGATGCTGGTTTTTCGGCAGTTCGCCCTGTTGTTCAAGACTATTGGAAAGGATATTTCCCTTAACCGCGTCGACAAAGTATACGATATCACCATCTTTTGCGGTAAAAAACGGCAGGTAAACGAGTCCGACAGATTCGGCTTTCTCGATGCCGATTTTCACCAGCGCTTCATCGAAATTAAATTCGGGCACAGAAACATCGAAATCAAGAGTTATTCTGTCGCCTTGAGGTATATAGTCGTTAATTCCTATTAAATCCGTTTCTTTCCCGGGCAGAAAGATTGTTCTTTCCTCTGCTTTTATCCTGTAAAAAGGGAAATATTCCTCTTCTACTTTCAAATCTTTGCCGGTCCGATTTTTCAGTAACTTCTTTGCCACCCGGGAATCAAGGACAGTCTTTATAGATTCTTTCGTAAATACTTTATCTTTTTCGTAATATAAATGAGTAGTGCAATAAGGACACTTTACAATTTTATGTTCTATCCCGGTTTTTATTACTGCATCACATTGAGGGCATCTGATTTCCATTCAGATTCCAGATATTTACTGTTTTTCGCCACACTCAGGACAGAATTTTGCAGCGGCAGGCATCTCCTTACCACATTTTTTACAGAAAATCTTTCCTTCTGCTTTTGCCCCACAGTTAGGACAGAACTTAGAATCCGGCGGTATCGGCTCGCCGCACTTTGAACAGAGTTCTCCGGAAGGGGTTTCGCCGCCTTTCTTACCCTCTGTAGCTTTCTGCATCATTCCCGGTATCATGGCTCCCATACCGATACCTGCACCCACGCCTACGCCTGTTGCGGCTGCGCCGCCTTCGGCGGACGCGGCATCCCGCAACGCCTTTGCAGCTTGAAACTGCGTGAATTTATCCAGGTCGCCGACAACACCCATACCTGAGCGCTCATCTATCATTTTTTGCACTTCAGGAGGAGGTGTTATCGACCTTATGTAGAAATCCCGTAAGTCGAGGCCGTATTTGTCAAAGTCCTCATAAATTCTCGATTTGGCTCCGGCAGAGAGTTCATCGTAATCTTTCGCGAGGTCAAAGATCGTTGTGTAGTTCTCCCCCAGAAAATCCGTCAACCTGGAGATTATGACGTTCTTGAAGAAATCCTCCACCTCATCTCTATCCTTTATATTTTCTGTACCTACAATCTTATTGATAAAGAGCCGCGGGTCGGAAACCTTATAAGAATATATACCGTTCGCTCTTATTCTTATTACTTTAAGTTCCTTGTCCCTGAACGGAATAGGCTCGTGTGTTCCCCATTTCGCATTCGTAAAGACTTTATTATTGACAAAGTATACTTCGGTACGAAAAGGACTTTTGCCCGCAAAAGCGGCACCGATTGCCTTTTTCAAAAGAGGTATATTTGCTGTAGTCAGAGTGTGCCTGCCCGGACCAAAGGTATCAAGAGCTCTGCCGTCACGGAAGAAAACAGCCGATTGGTTTTCTCGAACAATTAATTGACTGCCAACAGAAGTCTCGGCAGACCCTTTTTCGGGTACCCGGTGGACAATCTGGTTGCCTTGGTCATCCAGAAACTCAATAACTTCAAAAAATAAGGCCATTTTAGTCCTCCTCTATATCACTACTAATAAACTTCTTGAGATTTTTACTAAAAAATATCCCATTTAATTTTACCGCCTTTCTCTTGTAAATAAAATATCAAAATTTAAAAAGCAAAATGACTCTTTGCGCTATCAGCCAACCGCCATCAGTTTTCCGCTAAACTCAACTCCACACCCCATTTTTTAACATGTAGAAAATGTAGAACCTGTAGTTTTTTTATTTTTAATTCTATATGGACTACATGACCTATATGTGCAAATTTTTTGTTTCTTTCTGCGGTTAGCCGTAAGCGGTGAGCCGATAGCGACTTTTGATTCTTCATTTTGATATTTAATTTTTACATTTTAGCGGCTCTGCTCCTCTAATACTTCTAACCGCCTGGAAAGCAAATTAAATCCCGTATCTATATTTTTCGATATCTCCGAAAGTTCGGTATCCCGAGTGGCTTCAGATGTGAAAGTTTTGACCCACTTCATCAAGTCCATATCAACCTCGTAAATCGAGCGAAGAGTTTTTTCGGATATTTCTTTCTGGTCGAAGAACCCGCTATAGCCGTACTCCGCATATCGTATCGAATCGCTTAATTTTTCTAATCTTTTATCAACTCTTGCAATTTCATCAAGCGGGCCAAGATCTCCGGATTTCGTTACCAATTGTCCTTTTTCATTCAAAACGTCTTTAACCGCTTTCAGCTTGGCTGCTATCTTTCCTCGGAGCAGCTGATCCATTTCTCTTCTCTCTTCTTTTTTATAGTAGCCTTTAAATCCCGGAACGCTTTTAGCTATTTTATCTATCCAGTCCTTGAAGGCTTTTTCTTCGGACACTATAACCTTCTCTTTAAATATTGAATTTCTGCGCCAACTCGTATATCCCCAAGGGCGCTTTCCAGTAATTACCGGAGAGGGATTGCACTATACCGATTATCGCGATAACAACAAGACCTATATACCCCAGAATGGCAATTATATTCAAAAACGGGATAAAAGAAACTATGGCAAGCCCAATCCAGCATAACAATATTACCAGACCCTGTTTCGCGTGATGTTTACAGAAAGAATTATCCGGCTTCACCAGAAGAGGTATAAGAAGTAAAAGCCCCAGATAGGATAGCCACGCAAGACTTTTCCCATCCTCTATATCCTTTTTACTAGCCTGTACTTTACTTTTTTTATCTTTATCACTCATTTTCCCTCCCTTTTTTGTTATAATAAAATTTTTACGTTTTATTCAAATGCCCTTAGATGGAAAATCTATTTCCGGTCTTCCTCAAATAAAGGCAATATGGTCTCCACTCTCGTGGGGTCTTTAAATAAGTTTTTCATATCCCTTGCATTATCCTCAATGTTACTCAAGCGGAATTTAAACAAAAAGAAAACATGGATGAGAATAAACCCGTAAAGAAGAATTTGTTTTAAATTCCCCGAAAACGCCAGCCGCCGCCTTTTTATAAAGCTCTTTTCCGTCTGCTTTTTCTTTTTTTCCTTTGCCTTGCCTTTCTCAAGGAGACCCATTTCGGTAAGCTTATAAACGGAATTATATGTCCTGAATTTCCCTATTCCGGATATCCCTACTAATTCATGCAAGGTAATGTCGTCCTCCGTGATCTTTTGCAGAACAGCCTTTTCATCCTCTCCGAGCTCTACATTAATCTCAGGCTTCTCAAGTTTTCTGAGAGCTATATTCTCGTCAGGTAAAGCTTTTATTATGAGAGGCCATTCGTCTATTCTCCGCATACCTTCCATGACAAGGTTGTTTGGTTCTATCTCGACGGCAAAAGAAGAATGTTCATATAGTTTCTTGCCGGCTTCAAAAGAATATTTTCCGTCTTTCCAGGTTAAAATCTCGCAGGTGGTTTCCTGAATTTTGAAGGCAATTATCTTTTCAAAATCTTTCTTGGACAAAACCTCACTTTTCTCAATGATTTCCAGTAAAGACAGTCCCACTTCTTTAGCTTTTTCGTTAAATTTCCTAAATGTTTCGGCAGGTATCAATCCTGTTCTTTCTATATACTCACTTATAGAGTGAAAAAGCTGCTCTCCTTTATGAAGAGCATCTGTGATTTTACCCCTTTTGAACCCAAAATGAACCTCCTCTCTTCCCAATTTAAGTTTCAACACTCCATCTGCTTCATGCAGAGATAAAAACTGCAATATTTCGGGAACAGAGAATTCCTGTATGCTACCTTCCATTTCCATATGTTTCTAACCTCCAGCTCGAGTACATTAATAACGAATAAAATAAGACGAGAGAAACCTTAAAAGTGTTGTTTCCGATCGAAGTCCTGTATTGTAATGTTTTTTCCGGTTGATATAGTACGGAAAATAAAAATATCAAAACAAATATGGCTGCGAAAAAACTTATTATGAATCCCTGAAAATACCTCTTTTTGTAAAAATGGGCACTTCCGGGTATTGTTATACTCATCAACATGCTGCTTATCCTGTCGACAGTCGTTGCTTTTTTTACAATATTTCTTTTCAATCTCTCTCGTATACTTTTTGACTTCGTCAACAATAGTTTTGAAGCACATGATATACACATATTATCGTCCGTTTTATCAGTCAACATAAAACCTTTGCATATCGGACAGTAACTATCTTTTTCTTTTTTGAAAACTCCCATAAGTGTAAGACAGATTGCTATCAGAACCATCAGATATAATTTTTTATTTATAAAATGTTTGAATATACCTCTGGGAACAAAAATATATTTATAAAGCCACTTTTCGGGCGGATACGTGTATATAGGTGGTTCTTTTTCCGACGTTTCAAAAAGACGAACCCCGCTTTTCTCAATATATCTTGTTGCTTCATCGAAGTTTAGTCCATTTAGAAGAATTTTAATAATTGTAATATTGGCTATTTCGTTTTTTGGTTGATTAGAAAGAATGCTCTCGCATAAATTGAGAACTTTCGCGGTATCTTCACGAGCGTAATGAACAGAGCATAAGTTTTCTAAATAATTTATATCTCTTTTTAATTTATAACCTTTCTCAAAAAAATCCATGGCACCGGATAGATCCCCTTTTTTCGCAAGTTCTACTCCTTTTGTTGAGTATCCGTAAGGCGTAACCGGATAGTCAAATCCGTCATCACGAGGATTAAAGCGTGTTTTGAATTCCCTGTAGAAAGAACTATTCGGGTTATAATTATTGCTGATGATATACGAGTATGAAACCAATACGGAAAGAATAGTCAAAATAGAAGCACATTTAATCAGAGAGTTTTTATTCATCTTTAAAAGAGCTATCGCCACAAGGATAATGAAGACATATTGTAAAGGCAACCATACAAACATAGCAAACAATATGGCAGCTATCCATAAACCGCTTACTTTAATTGCCTTCTGTATCCATTTTGTGATATAAGATAACGAGTAAACAATACTGGCTACAACTATCGATAACAAAATCCAAAAAGAGAACAGAATCAAAAACAATATTAGACTTTTTATCAGAAAAACTTTGTTATTAAGAAATTTAAAAGTCAAAAAATAACTCCATAAATATTCTACCGTTTTAAATAAATTCGGGAAGCTCAGCTTAACCAATACTAATGGTATATGCCTCTCAGATGGGTCAAGTTCACCGGCAAAAAGCAATATTCTTTCGCCTTTTTCGATTTCCCCTCTCTTGAGTTCAGTAATTCCCCACTTTAAGTATTTGTTCGCAAGAAAGGGATTGATATAATCGTTGTTGTCCCTGACAATCGAAATTAGTTTATTCTCGACAAGCTCATTTTCCTTAAATAGGTTTTTTGAAAGTAAAAGAGAATCCAGTTTATAAAGTTCTCCCATGGATGAAGCCTCCGCGAAACGCTCCTCAAACGACTTCTCGAGAACAGCAACAGAGTAACTTCCTCTCTCCGTTAATTCCCTGTTTATATAATTCTGACCTATCAGCGATAATATTATTACGAAAAAGGTCATTTTAATTCTATCTTTCTGAACTCAATTCCAAGACTTTTCTCCCCTGCCCTTGCCTCAATTTTAAACGGACAAGGAACTCCATTCTGCGAACGAAAATCCGAGTAGTTTACTACTATCTTATTTTTTTTGCTCAATACAATTCGGGTCGGCTTAAAGTCAGGAGGAACAAAAATCTCTAAATCGTCTCCCGATAAAAGCCACCCACCCTCCAGAGGAATCATTTCGGCATTGGGCGAAATTGGTACATCCCACATCAGGAATCGAGGTAGCGAAGCATCCGGGTTTTCTTCGAAGAGAGAGAGAACCTCTTTTTTTACCTGCTTGCCATCTTTATCTCTTATAGAAATCGAATCATCGGAAAAGTAAAATGTGCCAATCGACATTCCAAAAGAACCCAACAATTCCCCCGTTAAGATTTTTTCGTTCACATTATATTTGAACGCGAAATAAGAAGAAAAACGTTTATCCGTTTCAAAAACGGTCATTTCTCCCGTACCGCTCTTTTGTATCGCTTTATCCTGCCACTGGATGATATTTTCCAGCAAAGTTTCTTTGGTAATCCCTTTTTTTATAACCTGCCTTGCACAATTAAAAAAACAGAATATTATTATGGCAAGCAGCGAAAAATTAATTTTATTCATCGTCTAAAATTATATTTAATATAGGGAATAAGTCAAGGTGGAATTCGGGGTATAATGAAAGTAATTGCTAAAAATAAAAAAGCTAAATTCGATTATCATATCTTAGAGACATACGAAGCCGGCATCGTTTTAAAAGGTTCGGAAGTAAAATCGATACGCCAGGGAAAAGTAAGCCTTACGGACGCCTTCGCTCAAGTAGTCGGGAATGAGGTTTTTCTTTTTAACATGCATATTTCCCCTTACGAAAAGGCGCACAACGAACTGGAGCCCAAAAGGGACAGAAAACTTCTTCTACATAAGAGCGAAATAAGAAAAATAGACGGCAAACTAAAAAATAAAGGCCTGACTTTGATACCTCTTGAAGTTTGCATAAAAAACGGATTGATAAAAATAGCTTTATCTCTTGCCAAAGGTAAGAAAAAATATGAGAAAAGAGAAAAAATAATCGAAAAAGAACAAAAAAGGGAGATAAAAAAATACCTATGATTTTCCTCATTCTTTCTTTAAGTGTTAATGTTGCCGGAAAAATATATACATTCCAGGAATACAGAATGGGAACGCATAAATACATAAGAAGTTCTCCAATGCTTGAAGAAATGGATTTTTCTTATTACTGGGACCTCGGTACGCAAATTTTGACGATTCAAAAAGAAAATATCGTTTACATAATGCCTGACAATCCCTTTATAAAAGTGAATCAGGACCTTTACCAGCTGGAAACGCCACCTGTTAAAGAAAGCGGTAAATTGCTCATACCTGTTTCTTCTCTCCCTCTTATTCTTGGTAATCTGATGGATATGGAAGCAAAATTCAACAACGAAATACTCGAAATCGGAGTAAAAGTCAATATATATAAAACCACCTGGGATGTTTCTCCTTCGGGAACGGTTTTCTCAATCGAATGTTCGCCGACTTTAAAACATCTTTTTAACAAAATCAAAGAAGAATGGGTTTTAATAATTTTTGAGCCGGTATACAATAAAAATATCTTAGAACTTACTCCCAAAGGTTTGATAGAAGACATAAAATTCGAGCAAGGAGATGGTTTTATAAAGTTTCGTTTCAAAACAAAAGATAATCTCGCGATAGATGCCATAAGAGACGGCAAGTTCTTGAATATCAAAGTGAAAACATTTGTCGAAAGAAGTATAAAAACTATTGTCATAGATCCGGGACACGGAGGAGAAGACCCTGGAGCGACTTACAACAACGTTCAGGAAAAGGATATAGTGCTGAAAGCTTCAAAAAATCTTGCCGCCAAACTCAGAAATAAAGGGTTTAATATAATAATGACAAGAACTGACGACACATTTATCCCCTTAAAAGACAGAACGAAAATTGCCGATTCGGCAAGAGCCGATCTTTTTGTTTCTATCCACTGCAATGCAGCGCCCAATAAGAGAGAAATGGAAGGAGCCGAAACCTATTTCTTATCTGCCGCAAGAAGCGATTGGGCAAGAACTGTGGAGGCAACTGAAAACTCGGCGATTAAATTTGAAGTAAAAGAAGGTTCAGGTTTATCGGAACTCAATTACATATTGAACGACCTTGCTCAGACTCAATTTCTGGAAGAATCCCAACAAGCAGGTATCTGTATCCAGGAAAGTATGGTTCAGAAATGCGATCTTTATAACAGAGGATTGAAACAGGCAAACTTTTATGTTCTCCGTTTAAATTATATGCCTGCTGTTTTAGTAGAAATAGCCTTTATAACACATTCCGAGGACCGGAAAAAATTACTGGATGATAAATTTCTTGAGAGCGCCTGCGACGCAATTGCAGAAGGGATACTGGCTTATGCAAAATCAAGAAGATAAACATCGCCCGATAGGTGTTTTTGACTCCGGTATCGGAGGACTCACCGTCGTCAGAGAAATACGAAAGATACTACCGGAAGAGTCGATTGTATATTTCGGCGACAGTGCCAGGGTACCCTACGGGACAAAATCCAAAGAAACAATCCTGCGTTTTGCAAGAGAAGATATCAGGTTTCTCCGTAATTTCGACATCAAGATTATAGTTTCTGCCTGTTTTTCAGTCTCTTCCAATGCTCTGGAAGAACTAAAAGAGGAATTAGATATTCCTATTATAGGGATGATTGACCCGGGCGTCGGCGCTCTTCTGGGTAAATCGTGCAAGAAAGTGGGAGTAATCGGAACCAAAGCCACTATAGAAAGCGGTGCCTTCGAAAAGAAACTTTTGGAGAAGCTCAGTGATATTTATATATATTCCGTAGCCTGTCCTCTTTTTGTTCCTCTCGCGGAAGAAGGCTGGACCGACGGAGAAATTCCGATACTCGTTGCAAAACAATATCTTTCCCCTTTATTGGATAAAAAAATCGATACTCTAATATTCGGATGCACCCATTATCCTTTACTTCATTCCATAATAAAGAACGTGATAGGAGATAAGGTACATATAATCGAGCCGGGCAAAGAAGTCGCCCTACTTTTGGAAAAATTTTTAGATAATAACAAACTAAGAGCAAAGGGAAAGGGAAAACTAAGTATATATCTTTCGGACATACCAAGAAATTTCGAGCAAACAGTTGAGAATTTTCTGGGAGAGAAACCCGGAGAAATTCAACTGGTAAACCTGTAAGACTAAATATTTGCCACGAAGGCACTAAGACACGAAGAAAAAAATTATACTTGTTTTTACCCTCCACAACCCAAATTTATCTCACACAGAGAACACAGAGTTACACCACCCCCAACCTTTTTTAATTTGTTTGTTTGAAACCCTCCCCACAACCCCAAATTTTTCAACATGTAGGACATGTAGATACTGTAGATTTTTACTTTTGTTTTTCTGACGACTAACTACGAACTAGGAACAACGAACCACGAACTAAATCTTAAAGCGTATACTTTTCCGATCTCGCTTGAGTATATAACTCTTTCGGTCTGAGCTCCGCAAATTCCCCGGTCTTTTTTGCTATAAATTTTCTTATATCGAAACAAAGATGGCATTTCGAAATATACCCATCTTCTTTTTCTTTATAACCGAACTCCCCTATACCAAAATCATAAAGATTTTTGATATCGGTTACCAGCGCCCGAAGAATCGGTCGATCCCTTAAATCCATTCCCTTGAAAATGGATTCCATATCTCGAGAATCGCCGAGTGAAATCCCGCTGCAAAATCCGGGTACATAGTTATGATAATTATCAAGATGGACGTGCCAGTCTCTCGTTATTTCGTCTCTGCATGAACTTCCGAAAAACTTTTTTGCAGGATTCTTCAAGAATAAACTCTCCAGAGCATAACACACCCTACCCATAGGCAACAATTCAACATAACTTAGATACCCCGAGTATGATTTAAGATAATCCTTGATAGGCAAAGTCCCCTTTAAGCCAAGCTCTTCGAATTGTTCATAGAAAAACTGCTGGTAAACGATTACATTTACCCCGAAGAATTTTCTTCCTATCCTTACCGCTCTCTCAGTTCTTTCAAAAGGTATCTGGTCAACCAGAAAGGGATTTACACTGATAAGAATACCGAGAAGACCGGCATTCTTTAGAGCTTTGAATTTTTCTCTTACAGAGTCATCATCTTTAGCCCAGAAGCAGTTTGTCTCGACAAAAATCGAAGGGATATGAAGTTTATGTGCGATTTTCGTTACCTCCAGCAATAGATTAAAATTAATGAAAGGTTCGCCGCCCGTAAAATGGATACCGGAATTTACGCCTATCACGTCATTTCCAAAACGGCTTCCGTGGATATTCCCGGAAAGCACGGTAAGGATTTTCTCTGCTTCTTCTATAGACATCCAGTCGGCATTAAATCGAGGAGAAGAAAAATAAATACAGTGTTTACACTGGCTGCTGCATTTGTACGATAGAATTATTCCGGCTGAAACCGGCTTGGGTATCATTAATTTATCCAAAAATTCGTTCTCCCGGACTCAATATAACTAACGTTTCCCTACTGTCAAGAAATCTCCTCGTAATAATAACAGACTGACATAAAAATTAAAATAATATATTTTCAGTCGGGAAAAAGATAAAATGATAAGAGAATGCAAAATTGAAGACTTTAAAGCAATCTATGAAATAATCAATGATGCAGCCAGAGCCTATGAGGGTGTAATACCAGAAGATTGTTATAACCTGTCTTACATGAGCGAAGAAGCCTTAAAAAATGAAATTGCAAGCGGTATTACTTTTTACGGATTAGGGAAGAAGGAAAACCAACAAGCTTTATGGGCATTCAGGTCATTCTTGATGTCACTCTAATCAGACATGCCTATGTTGTAACGAAAAAAAGAAACAAGGGCATCGAAAGTAAACTGCTGAGCTTTTTAAAAACGAAAACCGAAAAACCGGTTTTAATAGGAACCTGGGCTGACGCAAAATGGGCAATAAAATTTTACCAGAAGCACGGGTTTAAGTTAGTGTCAACCGAAGAAAAAGATAGGCTGTTCGGAAAATATTGGAATATTCCCGACAGGCAAATCGAGGTCTCCGTGGTTCTTGTAGATAGCAAATATCACGAGCAGCAAGGTTGCTAAAATATAAAAATCAAAGTTCAAAAGAAGAAAAAACTTTTTTTATTCGTGCTATTTGTGTAATTTGTTGTTTCTCTCAGTTTTGGTGGGTGGGGCTTTGACTTATTTCTTTTTTTTCAATTCTTTCAGTATGTCGGTAAGTACTTTATGATTTTTCTTCGCCAGTCTATGAGATTCTTTTGCAAGTTCTATTTGTCTCTTATTTAAATCTTGAGCAAAATCCAGGTATTTCTTGTTTTTTCTCTGGATGGCAAAGATAATTACCAAAAGGATAAAAAGGAAAAATAGATATATAACGAAAGGAGCATAATTTAAAACATCCATAAAACATCCTGAGGGCATTTTTTCTTTAATTTTACCGTAATACTCTTTATCCGACAACCATTTTTTATTCTCTTTATCGTAATAGAGTATATTGGTTTGCATCCAGGCGGAATAGCTATAGTAATATTTTTCCAAAACATCCTCCGCTAAACCCACCAGTTCAACCTCAACCACACCCATAATAAACCCGTAGTCATAACCTTCCATTCGTTCGTCTACAGTAACATTCAGAACTTTTAACTCACCGTCAAAAGGAAATCTCTCTGTTTTAAAACGGTAGCTGCCTGGAGAAATATATTCGAAAACGACAGTTTCAGGGTCTTTCTTTTGTATATTTTCCCATGCCTCAATGAGAGATTCCTCCGTTGGGACAGCAAACAAAATTACAGGAGCGAACAGGAAGAACAACCCCGAAAGAATAACAATATTCAAGCGTAATAATCTATTCATTTATAATCAATATACCCAAAAATCGGATATCTGTCAAGTTAGAACAAATTTTACATTATTAAACCCTTCTTTACCACGAGATTAACACCAGATTTTCAATTTGATAGTCAGTTGGGCCATAAATTATAATGACGGATGACGGCAGACCGGTTTAACCACGAACTACGAACCCGGAACAACGAACTAAACCTTAAATCCTGAAAATCGGGTGCATTTAAAGCGGCTTTTGGGGCCTTTTTATAAAAATTCACCTCCGACCCTTGACACTTTGGCACAATTATGATAGCTTGTAGATATGAAATTCGAAGAATCCTTAAATCGTCTTGAGGAAATCGTAAAAAATTTGGAAGAAGGAGAAATTTCTCTTGAAGAATCGCTACCTCTGTTTGAGGAAGGCATGAAACTTCTCGGAAAACTGAAGGATTACCTTGCCGAAGCCGAAACCAAGATAGAAAAATTGATAAAAGACAGCGAAGGCAAATTTAAGACCCATGAATATAGAAAATTATCTGAAGAACTGGAAAAAGAAGGTTGACAAAAAACTGAATATTCATCTTCCGCCGGAAGATGAATACCCGCCGGTATTAAGCAAAGCAATGAGATATACGGTTCTTGCCGGAGGCAAAAGAATACGACCTATTCTAATGATTACCACCTACTCTCTCTCCGGGGGTGATAATTTCGAAGAAATCATGCCGGTTTCCTCAGCTATCGAATTTATCCACTCTTACTCACTAATCCATGATGACCTGCCTGCAATGGATAATGATGATTATAGAAGAGGCTTACCCAGTTCTCATAAAAAATTCGGAGAAGATATCGCAATTCTGGCAGGCGATGCTCTTTTTTCCCACGCGTTTTACCTGATATCTCACGGTGAACTCAAACCAATTCTAAAAGAAAAAGTGTTAAAGATACTCACCCGGGCCATTGGCAATAAAGGGATTATAGGAGGCCAGGTCGAAGATATTCTATCGGATTCCTCATACAAAAATCCAAAACTTCTACGCTATATTCATTCTCATAAAACAGCTTTTTTCTTCTCGGCAGCCTGTGAGATCGGTACGGTCCTGGCAGAAGCAGATGATAAGAAAATCACAGCTGCCAGAAACGGCGGGCTTTTGATGGGTATGGCTTTCCAGATAGTAGACGACATTCTGGATGTAGAAGGCAAAAAAGAAGAAATAGGCAAAGAAGTAAAAAAAGACAATAATAAACTTACCTATCCTCTGGTTTACGGAATCGATTTTTCGAGAAAAATAGCAAGAAAATACAGCACGCTCGCATTAAAACATTTTGGTATCCTCAAAAAAGGCGACGAAACATTCAACAAATTAGTAAATCTTTTACTCGAAAGGAGAAATTAAAATGAGCTCAAATTTATGGCGCCTTTTTCTTCTTCCTTATTTATGCGGCCTCTCCTGCCAGCTGATAAAAATTTTCAATCACCGGATAATGAAAAAAAAATTCAATTTCACGTTGAATAATCTTCTGGAGCTGGGAGGTATGCCAAGCGCACATTCGGCCGCAACCATAAGTTTAACCACTTTAATAGCAATATATTATGGGATAAACTCGCCTCTTTTCATAATTGCCTTATTCCTTTCTACGTTTATAATAGGAGAGGCATATGTGGTAAGAGGCGTCATAAGCCGGCACACCCAGTTACTGAACAAGATGGTAAAAATAAACGGAAAAAAAGAATTAGCGGAGGTCAACCTGACCGGCAGGATAGGACATACTCCGGTGGAAGTAATTGCGGGAGTAATCTTCGGTTTGGTTTTCGCTCTGGCTTTTATAGGAATATAAATGTTTCTCGAAAAAATCAACTCTCCCCAAGACTTAAAGAACCTATCGATAAAAGAACTTAAAATTCTTGCTCAGGAAATGAGAGAAAAGATAATAGATGTTGTGTCTAAAAATGGGGGGCATCTTGCGCCAAACCTTGGAGTTATAGAACTAACAATAGCTCTTCTACGGGTATTCAATCCTCCAAGAGATAAAATAATCTGGGATGTATCACATCAAACCTACGGGTACAAATTACTTACAGGCAGAAGGGAAGGATTCGAAACTATCCGCAAATTCGGAGGGCTAAGCGGTTTTTCGAAAAGAGACGAATCGATTTACGACTCCTTTGGAACCGGACATGCAAGTACTTCTCTATCGTCCGCGCTGGGTTTTGCAATCGCAAGAGACAAGAAGGGCGAAGACAACGAAGTCGTAGCCGTCATCGGAGATGGTGCCCTGACGGGAGGAATAGCCTTAGAAGGTTTAAATCAAATAGGATATCTGAAAAAAGATATGCTGGTAATTCTAAATGATAATGAAATGTCGATTGCCAGGAATGTCGGAGGTCTCAGGGAATACCTGACGCGGTTGCAGTCAGCCGAAATTTACAATCTCATCATGGAAGATGCCTGGAGCCTTCTTGAAAAATTGCCCAACGGGCTAAGCAAAAAAGCAACGAGGGCTGCCGAGAAACTGAACATCGGACTGAAAAACCTGATTGTTCCAAACATCATTTTCGAAGAATTAGGACTCTCCTACTATGGACCAATCGACGGACATAATATAGAAGAACTTATTATGATTCTATCCAAACTTAAAAAAATAAAGAAGGCCAAGCTCCTGCATATCATTACCGAAAAAGGCAAGGGTTATGAGCCCGCATGCAAAAACCCCGCTCTGTTCCATGGGGTGGGACCTTTCGAATGCGAAACAGGAAAAGTTCTAAAAAAAGAAGGTCGTAATAAAGATTACTCGGAAGTATTCGGAGAAGCAATAGCAGAAGAAGCCCAAACCAACAAAGACATAATTGCAATAACGGCAGCCATGACGGAGGGTACCGGCCTCTCAGCTTTCAAAGAGAAGTTCCCTGAAAGATTTTTTGACGTAGGCATAGCAGAACAACACGCGGTAACCTTCGCCGGCGCGCTTGCTTGCGAGGGTTTGCGCCCGGTCTGCGCCATATACTCTACTTTCCTTCAGAGAGCATTCGACCAGATAATCCACGACATAGCACTCCAGAGATTGCCGGTAATTTTTTGCATAGATAGGGGGGGTTTCTCACCCGGTGACGGCCCAACGCACCACGGGGTTTTCGATTTATCCTACTTAAGAATAATACCGAATATCGTGATAATGGTTCCGAGAGACGAAGTCGAACTAAAAAGAATGTTTAAAACCGCTCTTCTTAATACCGAAGGACCTACGGCAATACGCTATCCGAGAGGACAATCCGTAGGAGTAAAAACTCCGCCGGAAATACAAGCCGTTCCGATTGGCAAAGCGGAGATATTGCGTAAAGGAAAAAATTTGCTTATATTAACTACCGGCCCTATTGTTTACACAATACTTGAAGCCTCCGAGGAATTAAAAAATATCAGCCCAACCGTGGTTGACGCGAAGTTTATAAAACCTTTAGATGAAAACTTGATTCTGGAACTTGCTAAAAAAAATAAAAAGATTATAACGGTTGAAACAAACTCAATTACAGGAGGTTTCGGTAGCGCAGTTATAGAACTTCTCAACAGGGAATCAATACAAAGCGAGATTTTACAAATCGGAGTACCCGATCGTTTTATCGAACATGGAGAGGAGAACAAGCTTTTAGAGTTGATCGGTATGGATAAAAAAAGCTTAAAAGAGAGAATAGTTAAATTTGCGAAATGAACGAAAGAACCATAAAATCCGATATCGAGATTTCCGGAACAGGTGTTCACACCGGAAAGAAATCGAAAATAACACTTAAACCAAACGAAAATGGGGGCATAATATTCGTCAAAAACGGCGAAACAATACCCGCAGTACTCAGCATGGTAAAAAACTGCGACCGGGAAATTGCTCTCTCGAAAAATGGCGAAAGTATTAGGACTATAGAACATCTTATGGGTGCTTTTTACGCCTGTGGCATAGACCATATTAAAGTGTATATAGATGGTGACGAAATACCGGCTCTCGATGGTAGCGCTTACCCTTTTATCTCGGCAATCGAGAAAACAGGTGTAAAAGAATTGAAAACCGAAAGAAAAGAAAGATATATTAAAAAGAATATAATTGTCGAAGACAAAGGATGTCTTGCCGCCTGCATGCCTGCACAAAAGCTTGAAATCCGTTATATTATTTCTTATAACCATCCTCTGCTTTATTACCAGGAATATCTCTTGAACGGAAAATCCAATTTAAAGAAGGACATAGCAAGTTCCAGAACCTACGGACTGCTTTCATGGAAAGACGAATTAAATAAAAAGGGATTTGCCCTCGGAGCCTCAGAAGAAAACACCCTTATTTATACGGAAAACGGAACATTAAACCAAGCTCGCTTACCGGACGAAGCAGTAAAACACAAAGTAATGGATTTCCTTGGAGAGCTCTACCTTCTAAAACCCATCCCTCTTGGACGATATCTCGTTTTTAGAGGAGGCCATTTATTGCATTATCAATTATTAAGAGAAATTGAAAGGAGTGAAAATGAAGTTCGATATTGAAAAAATACTTGAAATTATGCCGCACAGATATCCTTTTTTGCTAATCGATAAAGCGGAATTAATAAACGAAAATGAAGTTATAGGTATAAAAAACGTCACTTACAACGAACTCTTCTTCCAGGGTCATTTCCCGGGGAACCCGATAATGCCGGCGGTTTTGATAATGGAATCGATGGTACAAGCCGGAGGTCTCCTACTTTTAAACAAACTTGAAGACCCTAAAAAGGCAAACGTTTATTTTACATCCATCAACAAGGCAAAATTCAGAAAACCTGTTCGTCCGGGAGATATCTTACAACATAAAGTTAAACTTACGGCATTCAGACCCAACTTTTGCAAATTGGAAGGAACGTCTTCTGTAGATGGACAAGTGGTCGCCGAAGGCTCTTTCTCGGCAGCCATAGTGGAAAGAAAAGGAAAATAATGGGAAAAGACGTTCATCCACAGGCAAAAATAGCTAAAGATGTCCAAATCGAATCGGGATGCCTGATTGAGAAGGACGTTATCATAGGAAGCGGTACAACGATAGCCAGAGGAGCCATCATAAGAAATGGCGTCGAAATCGGAAAAAAAAACGAAATACATCCCTATGCTGTAATAGGCGATACACCCCAGGATAAAAACAACAAAAAGGAAAGGGGTAAAGTAGTTATTGGAAATTCAAATATAATCAGAGAATTTACAACAATCCATTTCCCCATAGGAGAAAGAAAGGAAACGAGAATAGGAAACAACAATTACCTGATGGCTTATTCTCACGTAGCCCATAACTGTAAAATAGGAAACAGTGTTCTTCTTGTAAACGGAGCTACTCTTGGGGGTCACGTGGAAATAGAAGATTTCGCCTATATATCGGCTTTTGTTCCAATTCATCAGTGGGTAAAGATCGGAGCTTATTCCTTAATAGGAGGAGGATTTAGAATAACAAAAGATTTGGTCCCTTTTGCACTGGCTGCCGGTTCCCCTTTAAGAATTATTTCTCCCAATTTCCGGGGACTCAGGAGAAATGGTTTCGAAAGCGAAAGAATAGAAGATATAAAAGAAGCTTTCAGGATATTATTCCGTTCGAGACTTAACACGAAACAGGCTGTGGAGAAACTTAAAGAGGATTTCGAAGGGAATAAAGATATCGAACATATTATCAAATTCATCAATGAATCCGGAAGAGGAATAATAAAATAGCTCCGGCGGTCGCTTTAATTCAAAAATCAAATATCAAAATGGAAAATTACAAATCAAAGTTCAAAAATGGATTAAAAGTAGAAACAACGAATTACACGAATAGCACGAATATAAAAAAAGCAGTCTTTATTTTTTATGATAATAAAAAAGCTTGTTCTAATTTATTTGTGAAATTTGTGCAATTTGTTGTTAAAAAATGGGTTGTTTCGGGTGGATTATAGATATGATTTTGCGTTTTTATTTGTCATTTTGATTTTTGAGGTTACCAATGAAAAACATCAATTCTCTAATTGACCACACTAATTTAAAAATGGATGCAACGGAAAAAGATATCGAAAAGTTATGCCGGGAAGCCCTCGAATATAAATTCAGAGGAATCTGCGTAAACCCTCTGTGGGTGCCTCTTGTTTCCAAACTCTTAAGAAAAACTTCTGTTAAAACGATTTCAGTGTGTGATTTCCCTCTGGGTTCTTCATTAACCGAAATCAGAAAGAAAGAAGCAGAGATAATCGTAAAGAGCGGAGCGGAAGAAATAGATCTCGTGATGCAAATATCTTTCCTGAAAAGCAAAAAATACGGAGATATAGAAAAAGATATAAGAGAAATCGCGAATATCATACATCCTTACGGAACGCTTAAAGTCATAATAGAAGCGCCTCTCTTATCCGACGAAGAAATCGCTACGGCAACGGAAATCGCAGAAAATGCAGGTGCAGATTTTATTAAATCCGGCACAGGTACCAACGGTCCGGTTACCACTACCCAGGTAAGGAAGATAAAAAGCGCAACGGAACTTCCAATAAAAGCTGCAGGAGGCATAAAGGATACGGCAACCGCTCTAAAACTAATAGAAGCCGGAGCTTCGGTTCTGGGAAGCTCTTCACTGTTAAAATGAAAAAAACTTTCTTGACTCAAAAAAATATATCAATATATGCTATACTTACAGGACTTTGCATCTTATATTTTAACCAGATTATTATTGGGAAATATTATTTTTTTGAGGATTTTTTGTATCAGTATTACCCTTTACGTAATTTTTATGCAACAGCCATAAGAAAAGGAATCCTCCCTTTATGGGACCCATACGTTTTTTCGGGAATGCCTTTAATCGGAGATATACAGAGTGCTCTTTTTTATCCATTCAACATTATTTTAATTCTCTTTGTAAAAAAAGGAGTGCTTTCCTATTATGCACTGGAACTGCAAAACATCTTACATGTACTACTGGCTGGCGTTTTCACTTATATGTATGCGAGAGAAATAAACCTTTCAAAAAATGCCTCAATGGTAAGTGCGGTGACTTTCATGTTCAGCGGTTTTTTAATAACAAGAACAATACATCTAACCTTTGTGAACGTTATCGTCTGGCTACCCTTGATTCTTTTGTTCCTGCAAAAAGCTTTAAAAGAAAACAGTTATTTTTACTCTATTTTAGGCGGCCTTGCCCTAGGTGTTTCTATGTTGGCAGGCTCTCCGCAGCCCTCTCTCCACATTTTCTATTTCCTGGGAGCTTATACAATATTTTTTATAATAATCAACAAAAAAGATCACTCGGCAATTAAATCACTTTTGTCGTTATGCATAATTCTAATAACATCTCTGGGCATTTCCGCAATTCAATATCTGCCGACTTTCGAATATTCGAAATACACAGTCCGCATGAGCATCTCCTTGAAAGATTCCTCTATTCTCTCAATACATCCTGTCCAGCTTTTAACTTTCCTTATACCTAAACTCTTCGGAAGCGTATCTGCCGTAAGCCGGAATTCCGTACCATTCTGGGCTGGAGGCGGAGAATACGGGGCATTCTGGGAAACCGCCGTTTACATTGGAATTTTTCCTCTTTTCCTTCTATTTTTTGCATTCAAAGATAAAAAAAATAAAATGATATGGTTTTTTGCTTTTATGGCTGTCTTTTCTCTTTTTTTAGCATTTGGGAAATATACTCCGTTATACAGATTTATATATTATTGCCTTCCGGGATTTAATAAATTTAGAATCCCGGGGAGATTCTCCGGGCTTTTATCGTTTTCACTGGCAATACTTGCAGGTTTTGGCGCAAACAACTTTTTTGGCAAAAAAGATATAAGATTTCCTAAAGCAATATTATGGATTGCCGGTGTCGTATTTATATTTTGGATACTGATTTTCGCGGGAGTATTCAAGAATATAAACAGTTTTACCGGAAATATCAACGTTTACAACAACATTCAAAAACAATACTGTATTTTTGTTCTTTTTCTTTCTCTATCCATAACGACTGTTTTCCTAAGAACAAAAAAACTTTTACCTATTAATATTCTTGCCGCTATTATTGTTGCTCTAATTTTCATAGACTTATACACCTTCGGCAGTAATTTCAATAAAAGTGAAATTTCTTCGGAACAATACTACCCATTTAATAGTATGGTCAGGCAACTCCAGATGGAAAGCAAAGGAGATAAATTTAGAATAAATGCACGAATAGGGAACTACATGATTTTGAGAAGAAACAGTGGTAATGTTTACAATCTTGAACTCATAGAAGGGTATACTCCTCTCAGAATAAAGCGCTATTCGGAATTTTCGCAACTACCATTTGAAAGGAAAATAGATTTACTAAACGTAAAATATCGATTGGAGATAGATAAAGAAAACAGAATGATGGCTCTTGCGCTCAACACCGATTATCTTCCAAGAGCATTTATGGTTTATAAATATATTTTAGTAAAAGAAGAAAATCAAATTTTAAAAATTCTTTCAACCGACGAATTCGACTATCTTAATGAAATTATACTTGAAGAATCACCTGATATTGAATTACCGGATCAAGGTGAAAAACCCGAATACAAAATCGAGTCTCAATCTTTCGAAACAAACAGGATTTCACTTAAAATTCACACCAGCGTTCCGGGTATTCTTGTCCTTTCTGAAATCTATTATCCGGAATGGCGCGCAAAAATAGACGGAAAGGGAACAAAGATTTACTGCGCAGATTACCTCTTAAGAGCAATTCCTATCGATAAAGGAACACATCAAGTAGAACTGGTTTACAATTCTGTTCTATTTAATATAGGCAGGATCATTACTATATGCACCCTGATCTTAGCCGTCTGCTTACTCTTTATTTTATAAATGAAAAAAATAAAAATATTAATAAGTTTAATATTAAGCGGACTTTTTCTCTGGCTTGCTTTTTTAAAAGTAAATCTCAAAGAATTAACTAACGCATTGGCATCTGCCGATTATTTTCTCATTTTTATCGCGGCGATTGTCAACGCTTTGAGTTTCATACCGCGCGCTTACAGATGGAAAATTCTACTCAAACCGTTAAAAAATACCGGTTTCGGAAACACCTTCGGGTCTTTATCTGTCGGACTTATGGCAAACTCCATCCTTCCGGCAAGAGGAGGAGAACTGATAAGAGCCTTCGCTATAGGGCGTACAGAGCACATATCAAAAAGCGCTTCTTTTGCCACAATAATGGTAGAAAGAGTGTTCGATCTCATTACATTAATATTATTCCTGCTGGTTTTCTCTCGATTGATACACTATAATACATTAGTTTCTAAAATTTTCTGGGTAACCCTTATAATCACAATATCCGTCATAATATTTCTTATAATATTAAGAAATTATCGTAAAACGACAGATATTTTAGTTTCACTATCACCCGGAAAATTTAAAGAAAAAATTAAAAAATTTCTGGAAGCTTTTATAAGGGGACTGGAAATACTGAGCGATTTAAAAATTCTATTATATCTTTTTATTCAATCTGTGTTTATCTGGTCTTTATACGCCGCAATTTATTACATTTTATTTATAAGTTTCGGCTTTCAGCTTCCTTTTGGAGCAGCTTTCGTAGTAACGGCAATCTGCTGTTTGGGCATTTCTATCCCTTCTTCACCGGGATTTATCGGAACCTATCACTATCTTGTAATTTTTTCCTTGAGCCTTTTCGAAATACCCAAAAGCAGCGCTCTTAGTTATTCGATAATCGCATGGGCGGTTGATTTTTTGCCTATCGTATTTATTGGACTCTTCGCCCTTAATAAACTAAGCCTTACCCTTACAATTAAAGAGTAGTATTACTTTACATTATTAGAAGAATTTTCAAGATTTGAATATAGACCATATTTGAAAGATAAAGCACCCGTAGGGCACTCTTTGATACATAAACCGCATCTGATACAGTCCACGGAATCCGGGACTTTAAAGATCTCAATGTCCATAGGACAGACATCCTGACAATCATAGCATTTGATACACTTATTTTCGTTAACCCGTATCCTGAAAAAAGTGAATTTATTAAAGATACCGTAAATAGCTCCAAGAGGACACCCAAACCGGCAAAAAGGCCTTTTTATAAGAACAGAAGAAGATACAAAAATTCCCACAATCGCAATCTTGATATAAAAGAAACCTCCTATAAGAGACCTGATAAAAGAATTGAACACAACAATAGGGATTCCCGCCTCTATTCCTCCTGCCGGGCATAAATTGCAGAACCATGGCTCGGCAGTCAAAAAAGGAAGGAACATGGCAAAAACAAACAAAACAAGGTACTTGGAATAGCTATATTTTTCGGGCACTCGAATCTTAAAAGTTCTCAACTTGTAAAGAAGTTCCTGAAAGAATCCGAAAGGGCATATCCAACCGCAAACAAATCTTCCCAGAGTTATCCCTACCAGGCCGAGAAACCCTAATACATAAAAAGGGAAAGTCTTAATGCCTATAAAATTCTGAAATGTCCCGAGAGGGCAGGAGAATCGTGCGAGCGGACAGGAATAACAGTTCAGACCCGGAAAAAAAAATCTCTTACCCGCACCCTGATAAATACTTGTTGAAAAGTGATTGTTACCGGCAAAAAAAGCACTTACAAGGATACTAAAACGAACATATTTATTGTAGAGCCAGTTAAACATCAGTAGATGCCTATACAGGAAAGGCAGATTACCGAACCAATAAACCCTGTCTCTATAAATTGTTTTATCAATATACCGTAAGAGAGAAGAGCTATTGTAAGAATTAACCCAAAGGTTAATACAAACAGACGTTTATTTTTCACTTTCTCCTTTATCTTCCTCCTTTAACAATTCCTGCAGAGTCTTTTCCGTTTTTTCACCAATACTCTTATTATAACCTATTATTGTATCAGTTAACTCTCCATTTCTATCCATAATAAAAGAAGTTGGTATCGCCCGAACTCCGTATTTAAGAGCGGTCTCCATATCTCCCAATAGGATAGGATAATTAATTTTGAGAAGTTTACTGAAGGATTTTAAATAATTTGCTCTATTCATTCCTACACCCAAGATTACCAGTTCCTCGTCTTTGTATTCATCATACAATTTCATAAGATAAGGAATCTCTGCCCTGCAGGGAGGACAATTAATGGACCAGAAATTAATAAGGACCACTTTACCTTTGTAATCGGAAAGAGTATGCTTATTGCCTTCCGTATCCTCTAATGTAAAATCCGGAGCTGCAATTAGCTTTTCCTCATCTAAATTTGTCTTTTCACTCTTTTTCTCCGATTCTTTTTGGGCAGACGAACTATTTGCACGGCAAGAAATAGTCGTAAGAAAGCACAAAATAATCAATACGGAAAATCTATTCAAATTTCCCCCCTTTTTATGTTTAAAACCTTTCTCAAACGATGTTCATCAAAACCAACGATTTTATTATTTCCGAAAAGAGTAACGGGAACACCGGTTTGTCCGGTTTTGTTTTTAAGTTCCTTCGCAGCCTCTGGGTATACCGAGATATTTATTTCTTTAAATTTAACTCGATTGTCTTTTAAAAATTTCTTTAGTCTAATACAGTATGGACAGTTTGAACTAGTATAGACTCTTATCATTTGTTTTCCTCCAGAAATTTATATGCTTCATGAGCTGCAATAGCTCCGTCTCCGATTGCGGTCGCCACCTGTCTGAAACATGTATTTCTTACATTACCTGCAGCAAAAATCCCTTCTCTTGAAGTTCTCATCCGTTCGTCCGTAATAATAAACCCTTTGTTATCCAATTCCAAATCATCTTTAATTAAATCGTTATTCGGGACATCGCCTGCGTAAATGAAGGCTCCTTTTACTTTAAGGTTCTTAACCTCTCCGTTTTTTATATTTTTAATATCAACATTACTCAGCAGTTTGTCTCCCTTAAAACTCACCACTGAATGAGAAACCAGCAGTTCTATTTTATCGTTTTCATTCAAACGGTCTATCAGTATCGGTTCTGCGGTAGGATGGTCGAGCATTTCTGTTATAGTTATATGTTTCGCGAATTTTGAAATAAAAAGCGATTCCTGAACCCCGGAGTTCCCTGCCCCAACGACAACAACGTCTTCGCCTTCAAAGAAAGGTGCATCACAGGTCGCACAGAAAGAAATACCTTTGTTTGTGAATTCTTTTTCTCCGGGGACACCTATCTTCCTGTTGGAAGTACCTGTTGCCAGAATCAAGCTATCCGAAGTATAAGAACCATTTGAAGTTTTTATCCGAAAGGGTAACTCGTTTAACGTTAATTTTGTAATCTCTTCTGTTCGAATTTCCGCACCAAATCTTTCAGCATGCAGAGTATAAAGTTGCCCTAATTCTTGCCCGGAGATTCCTTCAGGAAAACCAGGATAGTTTTCTATTTTTTCAACGTTAATAATATACCCACCGGGAGTTATTTTTTCGAAAACAATTGTATCGACTTTCGACCTGCCCAGATAAATAGCAGCGGTCAAACCGGCAGGACCTCCGCCTATTATTGCTGTAGAAAAATGTTTTTTTTCGTTCTTACTTTCTTTTTTGCTTAAAGAAAACTGCATCTATTTCAAAGCTTCCTTTATTTTATCCAGGAACATCCCGGGAGGCACATTCCCGGTAAAATTGATTTTATCATTTACAACGATATGTGGAACACTCGAAACCTGATGCTCTTTTGAGAGTTCCTCGAAGTAGTTGGCATCAACCATTGAACCCCTTATTTTTTCGTTCACAAGCGAGAACTGGTGAGCATTTCTGACGGCACCAGGACAGTATGGACAGCTATGAGTAATAAAAACTTTTATATCAACAGGACTATCAATTTCCTTCAAACCCTCGATAACATCGGCGGGAAGAGAAAGGTTGTCCGAACCCATATCGTTTATCGCTTCTACCAATGAGGTAAATTCGTGCCCTGCAGGTATACCATAAAAGTTAACGAATCCGTTACGCTCCGATTTAACCTTTATTGAAGGACACAGATACAATTCTTCCGATTTCATCTCCTCGGCATCATCACAGTTTTTCAGAGTAAGCGACAAATTATTATTAAGAGCCACAAGTTCTTCCAACAGCTCTTTTGCTTGTAAAGAATACTCTGATTCTTTTCCCTTTTCTTCAAAATATAGGAGTACTACATTTCTTTTAAGATTTCTTTCGAACTCTTCTCTTAAATATTCTCTATCTCCTTCGCTTATTAAGCCCATCGGGTCTCCTGTTTTTCGAAAGTACACACATTAAATCAAATGTCAAGAGAGGCCAATAGGACATGGCACTAAGGTACAAAGAAAATCAGACACTGATAATCGCAGATTTTTTTCTTTGAATTAACCAACCCCACCCCAGATTAATTGCCACAGATGTACACGGATTACCCAACTACTCATCCCGAATTTTATTTTGTTTAAAATAATAAAATACTTTTTTATATCTGCCTGCCCTGTAGAGAGGAACGACCGTACAAGGGTGTTTATCTGTGTTAATCGGTGGCCATTTTTAGGGGTTGCAAGAGGGGTTTCTAAAACAACACAATCTTTTTTTCTTTGTGTCTCCGTGTCTTTGTGTGAGAATAAATTTTTGATTTGTAATTTGACATTTTGATATTTGCTTTTTGAATTTTTATGGCTCTTGACAACAAAGTTTTTTTATGTATCCTAATTTTTAGTGGAGGTTTGATGTTAACCGTTGAAAAAATTGGTGGAGTTTCAATGTCGAAATTCCAGAATGTACTAAAAAATATAATCATTGGCAATCGTAAAAAGGGAGACTATTACAACAGAATTTTTGTTGTCTCTGCTTACGAAAACGTAACCAACTGGCTTCTGGAACATAAGAGAACCGGAGAACCCGGAGTTTATGCCAGATTTGCGGCACAGGGAAAATATGACAATTCTCTGGAGGAAGTTCAGGGCAAATTGCTTAAAATAAACAGGGATTTTATCGATATCGGACTAGATCTGGATATCGCCGATAATTTCATAAAAAACCGGATTCGGGAAGCCAGGAATTATCTGCATAATATGGCTAACGTTCTGGCTTCGGGTTATCTTGACAGAGACAGTATTTTACTTGCAGCACGTGAAGTTTTGGCTTCCATAGGGGAGGCTCATTCGGCTTTCAACTCGGTGAACATTCTTGAAAACAACAATATTAACTCGACTTTTATTGATTTGTGCGGCTTTGAAGATTCCGAGTTGCTGAGTATCGATGAAAGAATACATAAAAAATTAAAAGGAATAAATTTTTCCAAAACCTTAGCAATTGCTACCGGATATACGAAAGGTACGGAAGGCATTATGAGAGAATTCGACAGAGGTTACACCGAGGTTACTTTCAGCAAGGTTGCAGTTGAGGTTGGCGCGGCTGAAGCGGTAATTCATAAGGAATTTCATCTTTCCTCTGCCGACCCTAAAGTCGTGGGCGAAGATAAAGCTATCCCTGTCGGATTTACCAATTTCAATGTTGCAGACCAGCTTGCAGATATAGGTATGGAAGCTATTCATCCAAAAGCGTCCAAACCTATCGAGATGGCGGGAATAAATATAAGGATAAAAAATACTTTCGAGCCCGAACACGAAGGAACCTTAATTTCGAAGGATTATGTGGGAGAAAAATCAAGGGTGGAAGTAATATCCGGGAGCGACGAAGTAGTCGTTATAGAAGTACACGACCCGCTTATGGTTGGTGAAGTTGGTGCCGACCTTGAAATAATGCAAATCTTGAAAAAACATAAAGTTAGTTATATTTTGAAGGCAACTGATGCAAACAGCATATCAATGGTGATATGGGAGAAAGATTCAAGCGAAGAGTTATTAAGTGAATTGAAAGAGAAATATTATAGAATTACCGTTAAGAAAGTAGCCGTTTTGTGTGTGGTTGGAACCAATATCGCAAGCCCGGGAATTCTTGAAAGAACCACGAAATTGTTGGCGGATAATAAAATTAACGTCGAGTGCGTTTCGCAGTCCTTGCAGCAGGTCAATATGCAGTTCGTTATTAACAGAAAAGATTACAATAGAGCTGTTATTGTCCTGAATGATGCACTCTGCGTCAATTATTATGAGTAAAAAATGGTAAAATAGGAGAATACAAATGGCAAAGATAAAAAATATCGGGATTATCACCAGCGGAGGAGATTGCGGCGGACTGAATGCCGTTGTCCGGGGTGCTGCTTGTATGGCTATGGCAAATGGTGTATCCGCATACATAATACCGAATGGTTACGCCGGACTGTATAATCTTGTGGATATGGAAAAACTAACCAAGTTAGACAAACAGAGAATTGATGCAATAAATCCTACACTTGCAGGTTCCGAAGCCGGGCACTCCAGGGTTAAGATTAAGAAAATTCCGGGCGAAGAAAAATACAAAAGAATAAAAGAAGGGCTTAATAAATTCGATATAGGCGGCCTTGTGATTTCCGGAGGCGACGATACGGGCAGCGTACTGGTGGACCTCGCGAACCAGGGTATACCCTGTGTACACGCTCCCAAAACAATGGACCTTGATTTACAGACTTATTCTGTCGGAGCGGATTCTGCCATCAGTCGAGTGTCGGGTTTTGTCTCGGACCTTAAAACCACAGGGCAAAGTCACAACAGAGTAATGGTGATTGAAGTATTCGGGAGATATGCCGGTCATACGGCATTCAGGGGAGGAGTAGGTGCTAACGCCGATTGTATTTTAATTCCCGAAATACCTGCAGATTTTGATGTTGTTTACGAACATATGAAACAGAATTATACGAGAAGAATAATTAACAGTGATGTCAAAGCAGGTACTTATACAATCGTCGTGGCAGAGGGAATAAAAGATGCATCCGGAGGAGAATTGGTTGACGAGAGTCTCGGAGTGGATGCGTTTGGTCATAAAAAACTGGCCGGGGCAGGCAGGTATGTCCGGAAGCAGTTGGAGAAAAGACTTAAAGATGACCCAATGATTAAAAATTTTATGAAAGAACAGGGAATGTTTGTCCCGGGACTTTATGAAGTTCCAGAAGTCCGCGACGTAAAACCGGAGCATCTTGTCCGCTCAGGAAAATCGTCCGCCTTCGACGTAAATTTCGGTATGGAAGCTGGAGCCGGAGCGGTTGTTCTCTTACTTAAAGGAATTACCGGAGTTACAGTTCAGGATGTAAAAAAAGGAGAAATAAGATACCTCCCTACGGAAGAAGCAATAAAAGAGCGAACCGTTGATCTTGATATGATTTCTTTTTATGAAATTCTTGGTGTATGTTTTGGCAGAAAGCCGGTGCCATATAAAGTAAAGTTCAAAGAAAACAAGGGAGAAATAGAACGTCATCTGTAAAATTAAAAGGAGGGAAAAATGACCAAAATAATCGTTTATTCGACTCCCACCTGTCCCTACTGTTCTCTGGTTAAAGATTATCTTAAAGGGAAAAAAATCGAGTTTGAAGAAAAAGATGTTTCGAATGATAGAGAAGCTGCCAGAGACATGATTGAGAAATCAGGCCAGATGGGAGTCCCCCAAATTGACATAAATGGAAAGATTATAGTCGGTTTCAATAGAGATGCTATAGATGAAGAGTTAAACAAGATGAAGTAGAGTACTGCTTTGGCTTTTAACAGGAGGAGTGGGAATGGCAATTTTTGAAGCAAAAGAGATTTTTAAATTTGCGATAAGGATTGAGGAAAATGGCGAAAAGTTTTATCGCTTTGCAAGCGACCTGGTTAAAGACAACGAGACAAAAAAGATATTCAATTATCTTGCGGACGAAGAGGTAAAGCATAAGAAGATTTTTACCGATTTGCTTTCCAAGATAACTAAAGATGTGGATTTCGGAAATTATTCTGATGAATATTTTGAATATTTAAAGTATTATACCGACAATGTGATCTTTACCGAAGAACAGTTGGAAAAACAAAAAAAAGAAGTAAAAGATGTTCTTTCTGCCATTAGATTTGCCATGCAGCAGGAGCTGGATTCGGTTCTTTATTATCACGAGGTAGAAAAATTTGTATCCTCCAAACAGAAGGATTTGATAGAGGGAATAATTGCAGAAGAGCGAAAACATTATGCAAAGCTCGCTGAAATGAAAGAAAACTTAAAATAACTTGACTGGCAAAAAGGATTCCTCTCTTAAAATTATCGTTTTGGGTTCCGGAAGCTGCGTTCCTTCCTTTAAAAGATTTCCGGCTTCTTATTTTTTCCATCCTATCGATTTGAAAGAAAACTGGCTCGTTGATATAGGCGAAGGGGCTCTTTTTCGATTATCCGAAGCGGGAGAATCTTACAAGGAGATAGACAGAATATTTATAAGCCACACTCATCCCGACCATATCGGAGCTCTTGTTCCTTTACTTCTTGCTCTGAAATATACCCCCGATTTTAAGAGAAAAAAAACTTTATATATATACGGTTCTGATGACATCCGAAAATATCTTCAGATTAACCTGGATTTTGCCCCTTATCTCAAGAGCAATTTCCCTCTGGAATTTATTTCCCTTTCTCCGGATAGTGAAGTTAAGTTTAAGAATTGTTCATTGAACACAAAAAAGATGAAGCATTTTGACCCCACTTTAGGGTATAGATGGGATCTCAATGGAAGCATTATAGTTTACGGGGCTGACGGTGGGGTTTCGGATGACCTGATTGAACTTTCCGAAAACGCCGATTTGCTAATCCTGGAAAGTTCCTATCCTAAAGACAATCCAATCCCCGGACATTTAACTACTTACCAAGCCGGTAAAATCGCAAAAAAAGCAAAAGCAAAACGATTGATGCTGACCCATTTTTATCCTGAAGTTGCCGGGATGAACGAAGAAGAAATATTGGCTGAAGTAAGGGCTTCAGGATACCAGGGAAAAATTCTTTTAGCGAAAGATTTAATGAATCTCAAAATTTAAAAAGCAAAACGACTAAATTCGGATTTAGGTAACCAAGTCACGAGTCGCCAGTCTCTAGTCAAGAGTCAAAACAAAAAAAATAAAAAACTCTGTGTTCTCCGTGTCTCTGTGTGAGATTAATTGGTGGTGCGGGATGGGTTTTTAACGAACATTAAAACATGACGTTAGGGTGTGGTTGAGGCGCTGTGTACTCTGGGTAATTTTGTTATTTGTTCAACGCTTTGATGTATTGCAGCCGGTCATAAAGTTCGGTCTTCTCATCTTCTTTTTTACTGAGTTTTCCTCTGAATTCCTCAATACTGTCATAATTGTGTTCACTCATCCAGGATTCAATCTCCTTCTGCATATCCTTTATGTAATCCAACCCGTTTTTATACAATGTCGAGCAGATTTCCACGGCTTTTGCTCCGGCGAGAATCTGTTTTATTACGTCTTTTCCGGTATGGATACCGGTCGTTGCGGCAAAATCGCATTTAATGCGGCCGGATAAAAGTGCTACCCAACGCAGAGGATTGCCGATTTCGTTCGGCGAGCTCAAGGGATTTCCTTCCACCAGCTTAATCTTTTTAATATCTATATCAAGCTGATAGAACCGGTTGAACAAAACTAGCCCCCGGACACCTTTTCCCGCGAGCTCGTTAACTGTTCTCGCCATCGAGGTAAAATACGGACCAATCTTAACAGCCACAGGTAAATTAATTTGCGCGAGTACCGAGTCCACGACATCCATATATACGGACTCGATTTCTTCGCTGCTTCTTTCTAAATTGCTTGGAAGAATCGAGACGTTGAGTTCGATGGCATCTGCACCCGAGGTCTCCAGTTGTTTAGCATAATCAATCCACCACCTGGGAGATATGCAATTCAGACTTGCGATTATAGGAATTGAAGTTTCTTTCTTTGCTTGTGTTATCAAGTCCAAATATGTGCTGGGACCATTGGACATACTCATTCCTCTGACATATTCAAAAGCCTCCGTGTGTCCGGTCATCCAGACATTATCTATCAATTCTTCGGTTTCCGATTCGATTTGCTCTTCGAAAAGCGACTTCAAAACGACTGCTCCCGCACCTGCCTCCTCGCATTTTTTTATACTTTCAATATTTCCGGTCAAATCGCAGCTCGAAACGATTAAAGGGGTTTTCAGCTCAAGCCCCATGTATATCGTAGAAAGATTTGCCATACTTACCTCCTTTTATAGTATTAACAGTCAACTTTTTGTTTTTTGCAAAAAAATATCTCAGTTGGTTTTGTCTTGTTTGTCCGGTAAATAAAATATCAAAATTTAAAAAGTAAAATGACAACCACCGACAGCTGACAGCCGACGGCTGACGGCATAAAAAAACATTCGTGTTATTAGTGCTATTCGTTGTTCCTCTTATTTTTGGGATGTAGGAGGGGTTTTTAACAAACAAAAAATAATTCTTTTTTCTTTGTGTCTCCGTGTCTTTGTGTGAGAATAAATTTTTGATTTTCGATCTGTCATTTTCCATTTTGATATTTGATTTTTACTTTTTAGCGGCTTTGCTGCGATAGGGGCCTGCAATAAAATTCCTGGCTTTCTCAATAGCCGACCTGTAGAAATCATGTTTCATATCGGGCAATTCTTCGAAACCGAAAAATCTGGCATCCAGAGCATCATCGCCGGCTTTTGTTTTACCTTCCTTTATTTCAACAAGAAAAATTATTATAACAAGGTTTCCGTAAATATCTGTATCCTGGCTGTGTACGCCGAGCAATTTTATTATTTCTCCTTTCAAAGAAGTTTCCTCATAAAGTTCTCTCAGTGCCGCTTCCTCCGGAGTTTCTCCTGACTCTATAAATCCCGACGGAGGTGCCCATTCACCTTTAGAAGGTTCTATGCCCCTTTTGATAAGAGCTATTTTATTTTCTTTGATTCCGATAATCGCCACGCAGGGAAGAGGATTTTTATAGTCTATAAAACCGCAAAAATGACAGTTTTTTCTCTCCCTTCCTTCAATAAAATCAACCGCAAGCTTTCTACCGCATCCGGGGCAATAGTTGAATTCCGCTTTGGAATTATTATCCGATTTCGACATACCTCAAATTAAGGTTTTATGTAATTAAGTCAAGAAGATAAACTGATGTTTGCTTTCGAATCCTCAAATACGCAGAGCATCGGGGCATCAAACTTGTAGCCCAAAAATCGGAAACCACTTTATATAATATTTGTGATTATCGGAAAGTAAAAATTTAACTACCGGGAGTAAAATCTACTTTATCATTCAATTTTTTGACAAATTCACCGGCAAGCTTTACTGCATTTTCAATATCTCTTAGAGAAACGATTTCGACTGGAGTATGCATATAACGGTTCGGGAAACTAATAAGACCCGTAGCCACACCGCTTCTGGTAAGCTGCATAATATTTGCATCGGTTCCGGTTGCCCGCGGAGCCGCTTCAATCTGATAATCAATCTTGCTTTTCTTTGCCGTTTCCATCAACATTTTGAAAATAACGGGATTGATATTTGCGCCTCTTGCAATTACCGGTCCCTTGTTGAGAGAAATATCTCCGTATTTTTTCTTGTCCGTGGTCGGATGGTCGGTAGCAAGCGTTACATCAAAAGCCAATCCGAGGTCCGGAGCGATACCAAAAGCGCTGGTCCGGGCACCTCTGAGTCCGAGTTCTTCCTGTACGGAAGAGACGCAGAACAAATTCACCGAAATATCTTCATTTTGCAAATACTTAAGAAGAGCGCCTGCCGCAAAAACTCCGGCTTTATTATCGGTGGCTTTAGTAAGAACAAGGTCATTCTGCAATTCTTCCACACCTAATTGAAAGGTTATGGGGTCTCCTATAGATACGATACTCTCTGCCTCTTTCTTGTTCTTTGCCCCGATATCTATCCATAAGTCTTTTAACTGGGGAACTTTTTCCGTCTCCTCTTTTTCCATCATATGAATGGCTTTCCTGCCAATAACTCCCCTTACCTTTCCTTTACCTGTATAAATATCCACTTTGAGCCCGGGTAAAAGAGAAGGGTCGATCCCTCCTATAGGCCGGAAATATATAAATCCATCGCTATCGATGAATCCAACCATAAATCCAATCTCGTCAGCATGCCCCGAAATCATCATCTTCAGCTTTCCCTTTCCTTTTCGGAAAGCTATCACATTACCATGAACGTCCGTTTTAGTTTCGTCGGAGTATTTTTTTACGAATTTTCTGTATACTTCCTGAGCAGGTTCCTCAAAACCCGAAGGGCTCGGAGCCTCGACAAGCTCATAAAAAAATTTCTTAAGTTCTTTATCCATTCCTATTCCTCTTTCTCTTTAAATTCAATATATTCCAATACAAATAAAAGTCAAGATAAATTTAACAAATGCCACAAAGTCACTAAGACACAAAGAAAATTTGTTTTTTTACTAAATCCCAACCCCTAAATCCAAAATCCTAAGATTAGAACGCAGATTAACAGGATTTATTATTGTTTAGAACCCATCCCACAAACCCAATAATAACCACTGATTGGCACGGATTGTTTTGTTTTTCAACCTAGCTAAAAGCCAAATGCCAAAAGCTAAATTTTACTCTTCTGCCTTCTCAAATCTTAAAGAAATTAAAGCTTTATTTTCGTCAACCGTAATTTTTACGTTGTGCCGATTTAAAATCAACCTTATAAGAGGTATGTCTAAATATTTTATATCCGAATCACCCGTTAGCGGATTATCAAACTGAAAAACAGACACGTTCGCCAGTGTGGAAAAATCGTCTATCAATGAACGAAACCCTTTTAAATTAATATATATATATCCTCCATCTTCCTCCAATTCGACCCTCAAATTTTTTCCTCTCTCCTTTAAACTGATTGTGAATAACTGCTTAAGCGATTTGGATAACCACGAATAATTGCCGGTGACAAATAAACTTTTACCTCCAGAAATAAACTCAAAAGGAACATAATCGAAGTTTGAAATTATTTCATTCAATACTGAGTCAAGGTCTACTTTTTCGTTAATCTCTATAGCTTTATTTGTACCTATAAGTGCAATATCCAGAAGTTTCTCTACCATATCCTTCATTTCCAGAGATGCCCCGTAAATTATCTCAACCATCTCCTTAAAATTATCTTGAAGATCTTTCTGATCTTTTAAAATACTCGACAAGCCCAGGATGGGAGTTAGTGGAGTTCGAAGACGATGTGATAATCCGCATACGAAATTGGAATTAACCTCCTGCAGATATTTTAATCGGTTGAGCTCTATCCTCTCCGTAATATCACTTATCTGCACAATCAAATAATCCTTTTCTATGCCGGAGGGACTTATTTCTTTCGCCCTGGACAATTCGAAATTAAAATGAGCATTTTTACTGTTTTTTTGAATAACCGCTTCAAAACTGCCACTGCCTTCAATATTCTTGATATTTTCCAAAATATCAATGTAGGGCAAAACTTCTTCAAGTTTTCTCCCTTCAATATCCTTTTCGTCCAGCATTTTCTTTACCGTTAAATTGGATTTTCTGATGAACCATTTTTCATCTAAAATGAGTATGCCTCCGGGCAAAGAATTTATGACGGAATTTAAGAATTCTTCGGATTTGGAAAGACGTTCGCTAAGAAGAGCCATCTTGAGTTCTGAAGAAACCTGAGCTGCCATTTGTTCGATTAGCTGCTTGCTCCTTTTGGTATAATCTCCACCTTTACTATTAATTACTTCAATTACTCCGATAGTCTCTCCGTCTATAATAAGGGGTGCAGCAAGAAGAGATTCCGTACTAAACCCGGTTTGCCTGTCAAATTTATCGACGTATCCTGAATCTCTGGGCTTATTGACAACGAAAGATTTGCCTTCCCGGGCTGTTCTGCCGGCTATCCCTTCTCCAATCTTTATTCTTTTTCCCTGCAACTCTTCCGCTTTTGGACCATTAACAATCTTAAAAACCAATTCATCAGTGGCTTTATCGACAAGAAATAAGGTCGCCGCTTCACTTTGAAGCACTTCCTGCGAGAGATCAAGAATCCTCTTTAAGAGTTCATTAAGGCTGTCGCTCTCCGTTATTTGTCCTAACTTCTTCTTTAATTGCATTTTTCTCCAACAATCGAACCACTTTATCCCACAAAACTTCAAGGTCCGGAGGTTTGGTTATAAAGTCAACGTCTATTTTTCCCTTAGCAATAATTTCGACATCTTCTTTTAAATGCTCGTAGGCCGTACACACAATTACGGGAAACTTGTAACCTCGCTCAATCAAATTCTGGAGAACTTCCAGGCCATGCTTTCCTCCCATTTTAATGTCAAGCACGACAAGATGATAATCGTTCTTGCCGAGTTTTTTGCTGGCTTCAAAACCATTATCTGCCGTGTCGACTTCAAAACCTTTTAGTTTGAAAAATTCCTTGAACAAATATAAAATGGAAGGGACATCATCAGCTATCAAAACTCTCGCCATTTTCTCCTCCCTTTTTAGGTAATTCAACTGTGAATACCGACCCTTCGCCCTCTTTACTATCAACGAAAATTTTCCCTTTATGTGAAGAAACTATCCTCTGTACGATCGAAAGTCCAAGACCTGTTCCATTCTTCTTGGTGGTCACAAAGGGTTCAAAAATTTCATCCCTTTTAGATTCCGGAATACCGGAGCCGTTATCTATTACCTTTGTCGTAATTTGACCGTCTTTCTCGCTCAAACCAACTTTTATTTCCCCGTTTTCACTCAATGCATCACACGCATTATTTATCAGATTGCCGAAAACTCTTCTAAGTTTTTCTTTATCGGCTTCGATTTCATAATTTCCCCTATCATGTTTAAATTTGATTTTGACTTTCTTTTCTTTCGCATTTTCGGCCTTTTTGAAATCATCCAGGACGTCTTGCATAAAAGACAAATAGTCGAAAACCGCTAAATTCAAATCCTGATCTTTTGAAAAATCAAGCATATCGCCGATTAATTCATTTATTATATTAGAAGCCTTCAAAATTTCTTTGCCGTATTTTTTCCCCTTATCATCTTTGGAAGACATCGTAAGCAACTGCGCCAGGCCGCTAACGGTACCGAGAGGATTTCTTAAATCATGTGCTATCTGAAGAGTCAATTTACCCAACCGATTTACCCTCTCCGAACGCTGCATTTCTTTCTCCATTCTTTTTCTCTCGGTTATATCATTAAATACAACTATCGCGCCTTTCTTTTTCCCAGCCGAATCTCTAAGAACGGCAAGGTTAATACCCCAATATCTGCCGTTTTCTGTTTTTACCAGATGACCACTTTCGCCCAGCTCCCAGGATTCTCTTACGCATTCCCGAAGAATAGAAAGAATCTTGTTATCACTCCTTGCAAGTTCCTGAGATTTGGGATTGATTAATCTCATTTCCAATGCGCCGCCGATATCTTCAAAGACAGCAATGCCGGAGTTTATCGAACTTACAACTTCATGATAAAACTGATGAAGATCTCTTTTTTCTTGTTCGTCACTCCTCTTAACAACTTCAATTCTCTCCTTCATTATTTTATTCCATAAACTGCTGATAAACGCAGTCAAAAGCAGAAAAACTAATTTTAAAAGAACGACCGGGTCCAGAAAATCAAACCCTCCTCTTTGCTGCACGAGCCATATATAAATTCCTGCACTTACAATAGTGATTGCTACGGACGAAGCCAAGCCCGACGAAATCGAAGCCATCATTATAGTAAGGAAATAGAAAATATAGTAATCAGAACTTATACTTCCGGTGAAATAAAAAACGGTTGACACAACGATAATATCGAAAAGAAAAAGGATAAACAAAATTAATTGTCTATGGAAAATTTCCGGTTTAAATATCCTTAAAGTCAGATTAAAGGCAAAATACACAAAAGCTATTTCGTAAATTAAACTTATTCTGGTAACCTCTTCTGTCGCATAACCTGCTATAAGAATCACAGATAACAAAACAAGCCATCTAAACACCAAAAATATATCCAAATCCCCCGCTCTCTTAAATTCTATCTTCATATCTAATCACTATAAAAAAATTATTCCAATCATTAAGGTCATGATTACCAAACATATAAGGGAAAACACCCATAGGTCTTTATTACAAGTTGAATGAACAGGTGTAGAATATACTTGACAATAAAATTCTTATATGTATATTAAATCAAGAAGTTAAAATTTTTAAATTTAGATATTATGAGGAGGTTTTATGGCTCACAAAGTTTTAATTATAGACGACGATGAAAAACTTTTAAAGCTATTGAGTGAATCATTAGAAAAAGAAGAATTTGTTGTATCGACAGCTACAACCGCAGGAGAGGGACTTGACAGATTTAGAGAAATCGACTTTGACGCCATGCTGGTTGACCTCGTACTCCCGGACATGGATGGAATAGAACTATTAAAAACAATAAGGAATATCGACTCGAACTTCCCGGTAATAATGATAACCGGACACGCTTCTATTGACCTTGCTGTAAAAGCAATGCGGATGGGAGCTTTTTATTTTATAGAAAAGCCAGCCTCCACAAAAGCGATACTGGAAATACTCAAAAGAGCCATCGAACAAAAGGAACTTATAATAAGCTATCAATCTTTGAAGAAGACAGCCGAGGAAAAATTCAGTTTTTCGGGGATAATAGGAAAAAGCAAAGAAATGCAAGAGATTTTCGAGTTGATCGAACGCATAGCTTCCGCGGAGGCAACGGTATTAATCCAGGGAGAGTCGGGAACCGGCAAAGAACTGGTAGCAAAAGCGATACATTTTAATTCTACGAGAAAGGAAAACAGATTTGTTGCCATAAACTGCAGTGCTCTTCCCGAATCTCTACTTGAAAGCGAATTATTCGGGTATGAGAGAGGAGCCTTTACGGGAGCCAACAAGAAAAAGAAAGGGCTCTTCGAAATCGCCCATAAAGGTACAATTTTCCTCGATGAAATTGTGGAAACATCACCTGCATTTCAGTCAAAACTGCTGAGAGTATTAGAAGACAATACTTTCTATCCTGTTGGCTCCACCGACGAAAGAAAAACCGATACGAGAATCCTTGCAGCCACAAATAAAGTTATAGAAGACTCGGTAGCAGACGGGAAATTCAGAAAAGACCTCTATTATCGTCTGAACGTTGTAAAAATATCCCTGCCGCCTCTCAGGGACAGAAAAATAGATATTCCGTTGCTTACCCAGGACTTCTTAAAAACTTATTCCGATAAAAACCGTAAAGAAATCTCGGGCGTTTCCGATGAGGCAATGGAAGTATTAATGCGTTACTCATGGCCGGGAAATGTTCGCGAGCTGGAAAACGCTGTCGAACGGGCAGTCATCCTATGTCAGGATAAAACCATCCTCGCGGAACATCTGCCGGAGAGAACGAGCAGAAGCGAAGACCTTGAACCCTCAAATATTCTTGAATACGAAATGGCAAAAGATACCTTCGAGAAAAAATACCTTAGAAACCTATTAAAACAAACAGAAGGTAATGTTACCGATGCATCAAGAAAAGCCGTAATGACAAGGCAGAACATTTATCTTAAACTTAAAAAATATGAAATCAATCCGAAGATTTATTATCCCAGAGAATAAATAGAAGCCAGGAGTAAGAATTGAGAATCCCATCACTACACCCAATAATTGGACGCAGATAAACGCAGATTTAAAGGGATTTTTTATTTGTTGTTTTATTCTAACCCCTAACTGATGAATAGCAGCGCATATCTGACACTTTCTAAGCGTCTTAGAAGTAG
>CAZGBM010000011.1:0-3213 GCA_964523975.1 uncultured bacterium
AATCTGGGGTGGGGTTGGGTAATTAAAATCTTTAAAAATCTGCGTTTATCTGCGTACTATTCTTTTCGGTTTTTACATTTTTATCTGTCATTTTGCTTTTTTAATTTTAATATTTGATTTCTAAAGAAAAAAATGGAATGAGATACTTTTTTTGCAAAAAAAAACAAAAAGTTGATCGGTAGTACTACAGAGCCCACACATCACCCTACTTTTTGTTATGTTTATTTAAATCCCATCCCAATACCCTCAATAATAGCCACGGATTAACACAGATAAAAAAATTTGTTGTTTTTACAAAAATAAAATATGGAAAAGGATTAAGAAGTCCTTGCATATCAGTGTAAATCTACGGCTAACAGAATTTAGTTTTTGCATTTTTATTTGTAATTTTGATTTTTAATTTTTGATATTTAATTTATATTCAGATAAGATTGCACGGATATCACAAAAGATTTTGTTACTGATTCACCGATTTACCAATATACTAATCACTAAAATTACCTGAGTTTATAATGGTCTTTTTCTATTCTTTTAATAATTCTCCGGTATCTGAAACAGTACAGATAGCCCGTTAATCTGACTTGTAGTATAGGAATGCTTTCAAGCTCCTTTTTGCCATTATCGAATAAAATTTTTATATTTTCTATCTTATCCTTTACCCAATGGGCGAAATTTTCGTCTTGGGTCAGATCTTCTTTTATGTTGTATTTATTTATCTCTTCTCTGGAAATATTGAAATAGCCGTTTTCTTTATCTATCAGAAAATCACGCAGCAAATGCACCTGGTGAGAGGCATAAGCTGATAAAGAAAAATCTTCTTTATAAGGTAGCCCGGGTGAAAGGAAAAACAGTAGAGCACGGGTATAAGCATCTCCGATTTTCTTCGAGTATTCGTTTAATCCGATGAAATCCGGGAATTTATTCTTTCTTTTGATGTCAAAATCGAAGACCTCGAACATTTTGTAGATTACTGTCTTTAATCCATAGCCGTTTTTGATATCATATTTGATTACCCTGGAAATGGTTTCCTCAAAGTAATTTTCTGTTCCGGTTTTATATCCGCGGTAAAGACGGTCTATTATGTTTAAATATCTGGATAAAAAGCTTTTTTGTTTTGATTCATCTATGGAATTATCGTCCACATAGTCGTCAACCCACCGCAGGTATTTATACAAAAGGTTGGCTAAGTAGCCTCTTTCTCCCTTTATGAATAATTCTGTTGCCAGATAGGCTTCTAAATTATGTCTTTTTAATGATTCTTTGTTTGCGCTCAAGTGTTTTCTCCTTAATTTAATCTTTTAGCCTCGAGAATATTTAACGAGCTGTAGAAAAAAGCTCTGTTTTGTAAAAAGAGAGATTTCCCACACTCTCTCTTTATTGACTTTCTCGTTTTCAGAAACTCGGGAGGTTCTCTTTCGATTAAATTATTCCAGTAGATAATTCTTCCTCCTGGTTTTGTTTGCTTCAAAATTTGAAGTATGCTTTCCACATATTGATTATAGCTCATGTATTCAAATATGTCTGATAAGTAAAATCCGTCGAAGGATATTTTTTTATTTCTTTCGAGGGCTTCCTTAAGCGTGCCTTTGAAAATCTTAAGCTTATTCAAATTCTCCCTGATTTTTTCGTAATTTTCTTTCTTTAACAAGAAAGGCAGGGAATTATGAAAATTGCCTTCTATTATGTATTCGAGATATGGATTGTTGTGAGTTGGGAGTTCGGTTAATGCATATTTAATCCTTTTCTTTCCTTCGATTCTGATTTTTCTCCCAACAGATTTAAAATGAAGTGAATTCCTGCCTAAATCCAGTTTTTTCAGTATGATAGGATTGAATATTATGTTAAGAAACAGATTCCATCTCCAGGAGTTCAACGTGTTTTCGTAAAAATCGATTCGCTCTATTTTATTCTTTTGCCTTGTTAACTCAATCCATTTCTCTTTACTCATAATTAAAGGCATAAGCCATTTTCTGAACAAGCGGAAGTAACTTTCGACTTTGCCGGAGTGTATGATTCCTTTCGATATCAGAGCCAGGTTGCTATCCCAGAAAGTTCTCGATTCATCTGGCAGGAATTTACGTAATTTTTTATAAGTAAGTACCCTGTCCGGACCATCAGTTATGCCCATAAAAGATAATGTCTCATTGTAAGATAGATTTTGGAAAAGCGTTTTGCGGATTTCGAGGCAGGCAGTCTGAGCCTTACTCCTGTCAACGGCTAACACAAAGTTTGGCTTTCGGGTCAATATACTTAGAACGATATCCCCTGCAGAGGATATCGAAAGATACTTTCCCTTTTCTTTTACCTCTAAAGCCTTCAATACTATTTCTGCATCTTCCCAGCAATTAGAGTAACGGATAACGTCATTATTTATTTTTGTTGACTTTCTCATCTTATCGAAAGTAGTCATTAAGTATCAGCGATCCTGGCATTTGTTTCCGACATTATTACTCCAATATTTTTATTTGAAGATTGTGTTTTTTGTGAAGAATCGATTTTTTGTCAAAACGCGTTATAAATTTTGTTATAATATGCCTCTTTTTTGGAAAAATTTATTAAACAAATCTGATAAGTCAAGGGGAATTGAACCCCTTTTAGAGGGTTTAACTATATGGGTTATACATTGAGAGAAAAATAAAAATATTTCGACTTGACTTATTGCCGAAAACATGTATTGTATTAATGGTATTTATGCAATTAAGAATCTTAGATATCTTTATGAGGCTATCTGTGTCTTTTTCTCTTCTGTTTTTGCCTTGGATTTTTCATTGATTCCTTCCCGCTGGAAAGGTATTCTAATTTAATTGCATTTAAAAATATGTAAATATTCTAAACCTATAGGAGGTAGAATGAATATATACGTAGGAAGTATTGCGTCGGACTTAACTGAGGAAGAACTTAAGGAAGCTTTTGAAGCTTTCGGAAAGACATCATCTGTTAAGATAATCAAGGATAGGTACACAGGCGAGTCCAGGGGTTTCGCGTTTGTAGAGATGCCGGAAGAAGCCGAGGCTAAAGCCGCAATGGCTGGTTTAAACGGTAAAGAGTTGAAAGGGAAAACACTTGCTGTGAACGAAGCTCGTCCCCGGACAGATGACTTTAAAAAAGGCAGGGGAAGAGGTGGCCCATCTCGCGGCGGCGGTAGAAGCGAGTGGTAAAGTAGAGATTATCGAATAAATATAGAAATATTGACATTTAAGGGGACAACATTCA
>CAZGBM010000011.1:3313-38786 GCA_964523975.1 uncultured bacterium
AGTGATTCCCAGAGGGACACCCATGCGGCAACGGTTAACCCTTCGCCTATAACTTGAATGAAAACGTTACTTCTGGAGACAGTAATTTTACCTACCCATAAAGATAATGCAAGAATGCCGAGTCCGATTCCCAGAAAGAAAAAAGATTTACGCAGCATATCCCGTATTTTCCTGGTTTCAAGTTCTTTCAGATAGGAGAAATAGTCTCTGACGCTTTCTCTTACCCTGATATTGGATTCTTCGTCTGTCGGTTCGTCCAGGTTGAAGTGGATAACGAATTTTGTCTTGCCGATTTCCCTGGCACAGTCCAGCAGGTAATGAACCAGCTGTTCATCAAGGTCTTTTCTCATGTAGGGAGCGGTTTTATCAAAGTTGTCGTAGAGGTCCTGTACTCGCGATGCAGAAACATCTATAATTACCTCTCCGGTATCCGTAGATTCATAACGATTAAGAATATCTTTCTTAATGCTATCTTTTTTTAGCATAGGTTGAGTTCCTATATTTATTAGCTTTTATATTGGTTTTGGTTTTTCTGATACGCCAATCTACAATTAAACAAATCTATTGTTTCTTTTCTCCATAGTTAAGTGTGAAATTATCCATTAGAAATAATCCTTCATAACCGATTTTACTTCTTCCAGCCATTTTTTGCGTTGCTTGGATGTGCTTGTAACTATAACGCTAAACGTCTTTCGATAGAATTTTTTTACACCGCACAAATCAAAAACACATTTTTTCCAGAGTGCTTCGAGAGGGGCGCCAAATACTTTTTGTTCTCTCTCCGAAGCAGTATTTGATGTGTTAAATACAAGAGCAACTTTAGCTTTTAGCAATCCGACAGGAATGCCTTCTCCTTTGTCGCCTTCTAAAAATTTATAAGCTATACCCGGCCGCATTACCCTGTCTATCCAGCCTTTTAAAATTGCCGGAGGTTGCCCCCACCAATTCGGATGAATAATGACAATACCATCCGATATGGATATCTCTTCGCAATAACTCATAATCGAATCAGATAATACGGCGTCTTCTTCGATCTCATCGAGGGGAAGTATCGGATCAAAACCTTCCTCATAAAGGTCATGGGAATAAACTTTATGTTTCTTTTTATTAAGTGTATCTACAACCGCTTTGGCAATAGCGTGATTGAAGCTTTCATTATTCGGATGAGCGAGAATCACCGAGATTTTCATTTTAAGACATCCAATCAAGTACCTCGAGAAACAAAAATCCGTCCGGCAACAAGAACCTTCGACCTCCGCGTCCTGCCAATTTGTGTAAAGCGATTTCATAATGCTCAATCATTATAGTATTGATCTTTTCGTTAGTCCTTGTGTCTAAAATCGTAGCTTCCCCTTTTTCAAGCAATTCGGCAAGACGGAAAGATAAACGTTCGCGTAATTTATTGTCTTGGATAATATTGTTTACATTGATGGTGTCGTTACCGCCTGCCAGTGATAGCAGTTCGGTTTGCAAGGTTTTGTCATCTGCCAAATCAAGCCCTTTGATAAATTCCTCCAGTTTATTCATTACGGAGTTGTAACTTACCACTACTTTTACTGGCTCGCAGATGTACAAAATCACTTTTGTATCGGTGACCTCTTGCAGGTTAATCATAACAGTGTCTCTTTTATTTATTGGAAACGGACTTTTCTCTGCAGAGTTGTCGTTTTTTGTACCACAACTGCAAAGAACCAGGATACTTCCAAATGCAATAACTGCTATTGCTATTAAAAATTTTTGCATATTCATCGTTTTCCTCCGATTATAGGATTAAACAGAAGTAATTTTTAAATGAACATCAGGGTTTTTTTGGCTCCAAAGACGAAGTGCAAAACGCACAAAGTTTAGCCTTTATCGGTATTGCCGAAAGGCAATAAGGGCATTCTTTGGTCGTTGGCTGGGCAGGCGCTTCCTTTTTCAAACGATTGACGTTCTTTATCACGAGAAAAACCACAAAAGCAACAATAATAAAACTGATTATGGTGTTGGTGAACATACCATAATTCAATGTAACTGCTCCTGCGGTCTGTGCTTCGGCTAGTGTAGCATATGAAGCGCCTCTCCCCTTAAGCACAATAAAGAGGTTCGAAAAATCGACTTTCCCCAGCAATAATCCTATCGGCGGCATTATTATGTCAGACACAAGAGATTTAATTATTGACCCAAAGGCTGCGCCTATAATTATACCTACAGCCATGTCCACTACGTTTCCGCGCATAGCAAACTCTTTAAATTCTTTTAACATATTACCCTCCTATTTTGTTGAGTTTGTCCTAATATTACTTGTCAATCTTCCCGTGTAAAGCTTTTTTAAAAAATTCTCCGCTTCCGGAAAATATTTATAACGCGAAAAATGTCAATGGAGCTAAGTTCTTGCCCTACGAATTAGCCGTCAGGTAGGATTTGTTTCAAGGTATTTTGGTCTTATGTATTCGAATTACGTTTTCGTCTAATGGCGGGTATAATATCGAAACGAATAATACCGGCTAAAAGGGAAATAAGCACGAAAAGGTCCGCTGTCATACCGGCATAAGAGCGGTAGATGATATTGTAGCTAAGCCATAAAGGACGGAGCCCCAACATATTAAAACGAATTTTAGTTGGGTTTTTCATCCACAGGCCAATGGTTTCGATAGTCATAGCCAGTACAGGTAAAATACTGACCCAGCCAACCCAGGACAGGATACCGGCTATCCAGAATAGCCCTATAAATACGTACATCATTATATTATTATCCATCCATTTTTTCTTGCCCTTCTGGGTAAAAAGGAAGGAGCGTGTCATGCCAACAATATTCATTGCAAAAGCCGTCCATGCTCCTAAAAGACCGTAATGGATAGCATAAAAGATTTGCGAAGTACCGAGGAGGATAAGAATCAAATTGCGTTTGTTGTTCTGGAAAGAAATGACAACAAAGATAAGCCCAATAATACCTATCGCTTGGACAATGAGGTTATGGGTTATGTAGATACGATAAAAAGATTGAAAAATCAAAAACATCTTTTGATAATATCGGTAACACGAAGAAAGTCAAGATGGTTTAAAATTGGTTTATGATTCATGTTTCCAAATTTGTTAGCGCTTAATTGCTCGAGAGAGTATGATTAAATTTTTACATGAAGCTAATATGTATTATTGATATGTGTATAACTTCACTTTCTGAATGCCATACACCTTTTCCGGTATGCGTAAATGTCTTCCCTGATGACTTTGGTCTCCATTCATCCTGCGCCCCGGCACCCATTGCCCATCTCTAAATTCTCCTTCATCGATCCTCGCAATACCTGCTTTTGAATTATCATCTTTTATGGTTTCGAAATTTATAACAATTCCGCTGCCAGCCACATAAAACTCACCCGGAGCCGTATTAATAATGAGTACACCTGATAAGGGCCAGGTATCATTTTTTGCTTCTGGTGACCACCCAAGTGTAAAATCATGTTTAATAATAAATTTGTAACCGCCAAGTACTATTTCTTCTTGTTTTTTGTTATGGTCCAATAAAATACCTGCCATTTTTCCTCTTCCCTGATTTTCCAGTATAAGATGTTCTAACTGACTGATAATATTGTAGGATTTTCCTATAGGGTCTTCTTCCGGATTATCAGTCGATTCTATAGAAAAGGGACTAAATCCCATGGCATTATGATTGCCAAAGACATAAAAAGCTTTCATTCCTGTTTCTTCTTCACGGCGAGCTTCGGGGATGAAAAACGGATTTCCCTTTTGGTCATATTTATGGCACCATTCTTCTATATCAGGGAAATAAATATCAGGTGAAAGAAAATCAACGGAAGGGGCTCCGGCTCTCCACACATCCGTCAAATGAGGCAAGGGTCCGGCGCTTGGATACTGCCCCGGCTCATACCCCTTCCTTATGAGGGCGGCATTTACAAACATAGGTATATCATGTTCTTTTTTCCCGGCTTTTGCCAGTTCTTCGACAAATATAGCATAATGCCAGGCCATAAATAGTTCATCAGTTGATTTACTTTTTCCGAAAATCTCCTCCCAGGTACCTTCTTTTTTGTAATCGCTCGCTGCCCATAAATCATGTAATTCCGGCATTAAATTATCTTTATTTTCTTTCAGGTAATCGATTAATTTCATCGGAACATCTTTTCGAAAAGCAATGTTGGCTTGGTTACAGTAATCTCTTGCAACAGGAATCATTCCTATTTCGTTTTCGACTTGTACCATAATTACTGTACTATGATTCTTATCAATAGTTGCAATATGCTTCATCAATTGCTGAAGAGCTTTTAGATCTGCGTTAAGATTATTATCGTTAAAAGCTGTTAGTATTTCGAGTGCATTGCCTTTATCGTCTCTGGCTCTCGGAAATCGTTCCCGATTAGTTTTTATCCATTCCGGGACATAGCATGACATGCTGTTTTTCCAGCTGCCGAACCATAAAAAAATAATTCTTAAGTTGTTTTTTCTGGCATGGTAAATCAAATTATCTACAATACTGAAATCAAATTCTCCCTCAACAGGTTCGATAAGTTCCCAATAAACCGGTATAAGAACCGTATTCAAATTTAATTTAAGGAGAATCGGCCAAACATTTTTCATATATGATAGGCTGGAAGCACTTGAATTACCCAACTCACCTCCGAGTATTAAAAAAGGTTTATTATCTACAATGAGTTGGGACGCAGTCCCCTGTTGCCTTAGATGAGGTAATTTACTCTCGGATTTTCCCGATACGATAAAAGGAAATAAAGAAATCAACGTAACAATTAGAATCAATTTCTTATTCATTTTTATTACCATGATGGTCTAATCCCCGGAGAATAAGGGAATCGGAGACTCTTATAATATTCAAGCGTTCCCGAAGGCTTTTCATATTCTGAAGGGATGGGTCTTTTTGAATATGTCTGGAAATACAACAGACATGCATTTCTCCACCAGATGGCTTCTTTCTGCTGAATTTTCAAAAATGCCGATACCTGCTCAAACCTCTCCTCATCAATTTTTCCGGATAAAGAAGACCATTTATCAACCATCCATTTTACCGAGTCGGCACCGCTGTAATATTTATAGCAGAGCTCTTCCCATAAAGTTCTTCCGGATTTCGTTTTGTAGTCCCATGGCAAATGGTGAAACCAGAGAAGATATTCATCAGGACAGGTTTCAAGACTTGAAAATTTTTCTCTTACCTCAGGATAATACTGGGCAAGTGCATTTGAACCTTTTTCCGTACGGTCAAACCCAATCCCATTAGAATCTGCTTGATGATAGTATACAGAAGTCCAATCCGGTCTACCGGACTCCGAAACCCAGGGTCCCGGACCATAGTGATGATGTTCTGCCATTATATGATGTAATCCGAGCGGAGTCATGTAGCTTACAGCTATTTCTCGAGAAGCCATCATAATTTCTTTTATAGGATTTATAACTTCAGTATCGTTAGAAAAGGTCATGCGTATCCAGTCTTCTGCTATTTCTTCTGCCGAAAGTTCATGGTTCCAGCCAAGCCGTCCAAACGAGTACCAGTTTCCTTGAGCAAAATGATGCCCTGTCCAGTTTCTGTCGGTTCCGATATTCGAGACCCCGGCGAAACCGCTATTTGAATAGTTGAAAAGTGAACCGTCAAGAACCTTGGCTACAGTTGAACCCTTGCCTTTAGCATAAGTATCGGAATCCAGACATTCTTTATATAAAGTAGCCAGATAAACTAAGTGGGTGGCACAGCCCAGATATTCCTGAGTAATTTGAAATTCCATCATCACGGGAGTTTTTTTCATCGCTCCGAACAAAGGGTGGAAAGGCTCACGAGGTTGAAAATCAATAGGTCCGTTTTTCGCCTGTATCAACACATTGGCTCTAAATTTTCCATCAAGCGGCACAAATTCATTGTATGCCTCCGCAGCTCTGTCCACATTTACATCGTAATTGTATACAAAAGCTCTCCACATAACGATACCTCCGTGTGGAGCAAGAGCATCAGCGAGTAGATTGGCGCCTTCTGCGTGAGTGCGATTGTAATTTTGCGGTCCGGGCTGCCCTTCCGAATTAGCTTTTACTAAAAATCCTCCAAAATCAGGAATGTATTTATAGATTTCGTCGACCTTGATTTTCCACCATTTTTTTACTTCCGGGTCTAACGGATCTGCTGTTTTAAGGCCGCCGATTTCAATCGGAGCGCTGAAACGTGCAGTGAGATACACCTTAATTCCATATGGTCTGAAAACATTTGCCAGGGCAGCTACTTTTTCCAGGTACATCGGAGTTAAAACCGCAGAATTAGAATTGACATTAGTCAAAACAGTTCCATTTATCCCTATTGAAGCGTTTGCTCTCGCGTAATCTTTATATCTGGGGTCTAGATAATCGGGTAACTTATGCCAGTCCCAGAGTGAAAAGCCCGCATAACCTCTCTCAACCGTTCTATCCAGATTATCCCAGTGGTTTAAAAGTCTGTGTTTGATTTTAGGTTTATCGCTTATAGAAAGATTTTCGAGACTTTTATTGGTTTGAAGCAATTTAAGAAAATTAAAAACTCCGTACAGTATACCAACATCTGTGTTGGCAGAAACCACAATGCATTTTTTACCTTTTGCAACAGAGTTTTGAATTATGAAACCTTCCTGTCCTAAAATTTTTAGTTTTTTACCGAGCTTTAAGGAAGAAATAATGTTTGAAGACGCCGGAGTTCCCACAAGGAGAGTTCCGTTTTCGATTGACCCATTCGCAAAAATTACAGGGATGCCAAGTAATCCTTCAAGACCCTTTGTCAATTCTTCCCGTGCGGCTTGCAGGGTGGGAGAGTCTCCCGGGAAATAGACTGCCTGTATATTTGTTTTGTATTCTTCTAATTTATCTGCGTTATCGATATTTTTATACCTTAACCACAACTCATAGCCGTCTTCGCCAAATAGCCTAAAAGGAGCAAACAGCAAGAGAAAAATTGGGATTATAAACAAAACAAATAAGTTCTCAATTTTCTTGATTTCGGAAAACATAAATCTATTTTCTCCTTTTTATTTAAAACATACAGATAATAAAAATCCTGTCAAGTGATTCTAAAAACCCGAAAATTTTTACTACAGAGAGCTCATCGCAGCCGCCAAGGCTAAATACCCCCTTGACAAATAAGAATTATTACTATATAATAATAACATGACAGAAAATCATATGGAATCGTCAATGAAAAATTTTAGAGATGTGTGCGAGGAACACAACTTAAAAATAACGCCTCAGCGTACCGTAATATACAAAGAACTGCTGAAGGCTAAAGACCACCCATCTGCCGACATGCTGTACAAGAGAGTAAGAAATAGTCTGCCTAATATTTCTTTCGATACTGTGTACCGAACTCTTCTGTCCTTTTCCGAGATAGGGATAGCCGATACTATCGAGGGGCACGGCGAGCCGAAACGATTCGACCCCGATACCAAGCCTCATCATCATTTTCGGTGTATGAAATGCGGCAAGATAACGGATTTTAAGAGCGAGCTCTATGATAACATAGAAATACCTCGAGAAATCAGAAAGGACTTTAAAGTTATAAAGAAGAGAGTAGTCCTTGAAGGAATTTGTAAATATTGCAGTAGCAAACAGTAAAAAAAATGCTGTTTAATAGTAATAACTACTACTTAGTAATTATCAGCAAAGGAGGTGATATTATTAGGAAGAGTTTATCGGAAGTAGGTAATTAATATGGTTGTATTGTAATTTTTTAAAAATCTAAACAACAAAAGTTAAAAAAGGAGGAAAATAAAATGGCAAAAGTAGCAATTGAAATGGTAAAAAAATCAGGAGTAGATTTAGACAAACTTCTAAAATTACTGGTTAAGAATGCTTCTGCGGAATTAACGACTTACTACTACTACACTATTCTTCGTGCTAATCTGATTGGTCTGGAGGGTGAAGGTATCAAGGAAATCGCAGAAACTGCGAGGATTGAAGACCGCAATCATTTTGAAGCTTTGATGCCCAGGATATACGAACTCGGAGGCGAGTTACCGGGCTGCATGAAGGAATTTCACGACCTGTCTGCATGTCCGCCTGCGTCCCTGCCCAAAAACCCGGATGCTAAGGGGATATTAAAGGTACTTGTAGAGGCGGAGCGATGTGCTGTTAGGGGATACACGGAAATCTGTCATATGACGGCAGGCAAGGACCACAGGACGTACGACCTTGTCCTTGCTATTCTTAACGAAGAGATAGAGCACGAATCATGGTTTTCCGAGTTTCTGGGAGAAGGCCCATCCGGTCACTTCTTACGTCGAGGAGATACATCTCCTTTTGTTTCAAAGTTCTTAAAGTAAGAATACCTCCTTGAAGATTGCCCCGAGCTTATCGGGGCAATCTCATATAAATTTTTTATTAGCTAGCAGACCGACTAATCAGCACAAAAACGCTACTTCTTGGCGAAATGGTCTACAATCCAGCCTATAGCTACGACGATAATAACTATCGGAACCCACGGCACATTTACCTTTAAAATGTTCAAATCGTTCAGCAGCCAGAAGACGCCGATCAGCAAAACGACTAATGCAAAAGTCGGAAATACTCCGTTGTTTTTTTCTTCCTTCATAATTTTACCTCCCGGTTTATCTAAAAAATTATAAAAAAATCAAAGCAAAAAGTCAATAAACTAAATTTTTATTAATAGAAAAAAGTCACTTGACAAAACCGATTTTCATATTAACATATTACGATATTTTGATATGTTAAATTAGGGAGGATAAAATGACGGAAAGAATTTTGAAAATTTTTGATGCTCTTTCGGACGAGACGAGGTTGAGGATTTTTCTTCTCCTTGCCCGTAGTGATCTTTGTGTTTGCGAGCTTGTCGATATACTAAAAATGAAACAACCCAGAGTATCCCACATTATGAGAAAGTTGAGCGAGGCTGGTCTGGTAAAAACAACTCGTGACGGGAAATGGAGGATTTATTCCGCCAGGAAAGAAGCTCTAAAGTTGGGAATTGTCAAAGGTCTAACGGATGATATAAAAATATCTGCAAACGATTTGAGAAAACTGCAGCAATGTAAAAAAAAAGATATAAGAGGTACCTGCAAACAATAAGGATTTCAAAATGAAAGAAAAATATAAAATTTCGATTATACTTCTTGTTTTTATCGGCGCCTATTTCCTGCCCTTTGGGTCCATAAGGTTTCGAAGTTCTCTGCTTGAAGCTCTTATGATGCTTCAGGAATATGCAAGAGAACACGTTCTTCTTTGTCTTGTTCCTGCGTTTTTTATTGCCGGTGCGATTGCCAATTTTGTAAGCCAGCAGTCGGTCATAAAATACTTCGGAGCAAAAACAAATAAAGTTTTATCATATTCCGTTGCTTCGGTTTCGGGAGCGATCCTTGCGGTCTGCTCCTGTACGGTTTTGCCTTTATTCGCAGGTATTTACAAACGAGGCGCGGGAATAGGTCCGGCAACGGCATTTCTTTATTCCGGTCCTGCAATCAATGTTCTTGCAATCATTTTGACTGCGCGGGTTCTCGGTCTTGAGTTAGGAATTGCACGAGCTCTGGGGGCAATTGTTTTTTCTGTTGTTATAGGACTCTGTATGCATTTTATTTTCTATAGAGAAGAAAAAGATAAAAAAACAAATGGGGATTTTATAATCCCAGAAGACGAAACCGCTTTAAGACCTTTATGGAAAACAGTGCTTTATTTCGCAGTTATGATTGGAATTCTTGTTTTTGTCAACTGGGGGAAGGACGAATCGATAAAAATATGGCAGGCAATTTATAAAATAAAATGGTTTATCTCCGGATTCTTAATTGTTATTTTAGCGGCAATACTTAATAAATGGTTTAAAAAAGAAGAACTCAAGGCGTGGACAACTTCAAGTTGGGATTTCGCAAAACAGATTCTCCCTCTTCTTTTTGCGGGTGTGTTGATTGCGGGTTTATTACTTGGAAGACCCGGGCATGAGGCTCTTATTCCCGGGAAGCGGATAGCAAATTTGGTGGGGGGGAACAGTTTCCGTGCGAATCTCTTCGCGTCTGTTTCAGGGGCTTTGATGTATTTTGCCACACTGACCGAAGTACCGATACTCCAGGGATTGATTGGCTCGGGAATGGGTAAGGGACCGGCACTGGCTCTTTTGCTTGCGGGCCCTGCGCTCAGCCTGCCAAGCATGCTTGTAATAAGGAGTATCATAGGGCTAAAAAAGACGCTGGTATATATTTTGCTTGTTGTTTTTATGGCAACTTTAAGCGGAATGATATTTGGTAATCTAATTTAAAAAAGGAGAAAGATAAAAAATGAAAATCGAAATTTTGGGAACAGGTTGTCCGAAATGTAAAAAACTAACACAAAATGTCGAAGAAGCGGTAAAAGAACTGAATATAGACGCGGAAATCCTTAAAATTAAGGATATAACTGACATAACGAGTTATGGTGTTATGACGATACCCGCTCTTGCGGTTGATGGCGAGGTGAAGGCTGCGGGGAAGGTACTTGGAAAAGAAGAAATAAAGAAAATTTTGCTTTCAGCGGAATAGAAAAATGAGAAGGCTTGATAAATTTGCGATTGTTGGATTACCGATAATAGTATTGACAATAGGTTTAGCCACTGGATGCAAAAATAGAGGAGAGCAAAAGCGCGGGCAAGCAAGTGTCGCAAGTGAAGCTCAAGCAGAAAAAATATCTACTGAAGAAAAAAGTTCGCCCGGGGAAACAGAAGTGATTGCTTATTACTTTTATACGAATTTTCGCTGCCAATCGTGCTACACGATAGAAAAGTATACCAAAGAAGCGATTGAGAGTAATTTTGAGGATGAGTTGGTTTCAGGGAAACTCGTTTTTAAAGCCGTAAACGTAGAAGAAAAAGAACATTTTATTAACGATTATCAGCTCTATACAAAATCTGTGGTTTTGTCTTTGATTAAAGATGGAAAGGAGGTAAGGTTTAAGAATTTGAAGGAAGTTTGGGAGTTGTTGAGAAATAAAGATCGTTTTTATATATATATTAAAGAAGAGACACAGAAATTCCTCGACGAAATAAAGACAGAGAAAGAACAATGATTGCTTTGTTTTCGGCATTGTGGTTCGGGATACTTACTTCAATAAGTCCCTGCCCTTTAGCTACAAATATCGCGGCTGTTTCTTTTCTTTCCCGTAGGATTAATCATCCGCGCAAGGTTTTATGGTCAGGATTTGCTTATACGCTGGGGAGAATGGCTGCGTACGTTATTATTGGAGTAATCCTTATTTCTTCTCTTGCCGGTATTCCCGCTACTGCTAATTTTTTGCAAAAATACATGAATAAAATTTTGGGACCAGTTCTTATTGTTGTCGGACTTTTCCTTTTAAATATTCTGAAATTAAATTTTTTAGATTTTTCAATATCGAGTGAAAAACAAAACAAGCTGGCAGAAATGGGTATATTCGGTTCGTTTGCCCTGGGCGCGGTTTTCGCGCTTTCTTTCTGTCCTATATCGGCAGCGCTGTTTTTTGGCAGTTTAATACCGCTGGCGTTAAATAATAATTTCGGGATAGTCTTTCCCTTTGTATATGGGATCGGGACAGGTTTACCTGTTGTTATTTTTGCTATAGGTATAACTCTCGGCATACATTCAACCACAAAGTGGTTTAACAGGATTACTAAACTCGAAAGTCATATGCGGAAAATTACAGGCGTCATTTTTATTGTGGTTGGAATTTATTTCCTCTGGGCTCACATTATTATAAATCTTGTGTAAAAAGAAGAAGTTTATATGAAACAGGTTGCGCCCGTAAAAAGAAACCTCAATGTTTTCGAAAAGTACCTGACCGTATGGGTTTTATTCTTCATAGGCATAGGGATAATCATAGGTAGGGTTGCGCCTGGTGCGGCAAAGTTCCTTGATGGATTGGCAATATATGTCGGTGAAGCGCCGGTTGTTTCAATTCCAATCGCAATCTGTCTGTTTTTTATGATGTATCCCATAATGGTAAAAATTGACTTCGCTGAAGTGCTTAAAGCCGGGAAATCTCCAAAGCCTGTTGGATTAACTCTTTTTGCCAATTGGGCAATTAAGCCGTTTACAATGTATGCTATATCATTATTCTTCCTGGGTTTTGTATTCAAAAACTTTATAGGAATCGAAGCTGTGGATTTAGTCAAACTCCCTCCCGGAGCTAACTGGGTGGTAGGCTCAATTCATGGTGCGGGCACTGTGGTTTTGAACAATGGAATTAAAATGCTCGAGATTCCTCTCTGGAGGAGTTATCTTGCCGGATGTATTTTGCTGGGCATCGCTCCCTGTACCGCAATGGTTCTCGTCTGGGGCTACCTCGCGCGCGGAAATGATGGACATACTCTGGTAATGGTGGCTATAAACTCTTTGACAATGCTATTTTTTTACGGACCGCTCGGAGGTTTTCTGCTTGGTGTTGGAAAGATGCCTGTTCCATGGCTGGCTTTATTGCTTTCTATAAGTATCTACGTGGCATTACCATTAGCCGCGGGATATTTCTCTCGTAAATGGATTATCAGGGGCAAAGGAAAAGAGTGGTTTGCCGAGAGATTCCTTCATAGACTTACTCCTATCTCCATTGTGGCGCTTCTGATTACATTGGTTCTTTTATTTTCTTTTAAGGGCGATATTATTTTAAAAAAGCCTCTTACAATTTTATGGATAGCCAGCCCGCTTTTCATACAGACTAATTTGATATTCTGGATTACGTACGGGATAGCGAAATTGATGAAGTTAAAGTATAAAGATGCCGCTCCTTCGGCGATGATTGGCGCCAGCAACCATTTTGAAGTGGCTATTGCCACAGCCACGATGGTATTCGGGTTATCATCGGGAGCCGCTCTTGCCACGGTGGTTGGGGTACTTATCGAAGTTCCGGTTATGCTAATGTTAGTGAAAATCTGTCTTAGAACACGAGAATGGTTTTAAAGAGATATATATTTTTTTCTCATCAAAACTAAGACGACCGACCAATATCAAAGTTTAAGCAATTCTGAAGATATGCTGATGTACTGTAAAAAGTAAGCTTTTCTATAAAAACAAATAAAAAGGCTTGTTATTTCGGAAAAAGTGATTATTATAGAAGTCTATATTGGATTTAGTACATATTAACAATAAAAAACCAGGATTTTAATATAGTATATTTGTTATCTTTTTCAGTACACTTAAACTATGTTAGATCAGAGAGGAAATAAATCATGAAATCTTTTAAAGATTTGGGCTTATCAGAAGAGACTTTGAAAGTCTTAGAGTTAAAAGGATATGAGGAACCGACACCTATACAGGATCAAACTATACCGGCTTTGCTTGCCGGGGAAAAGGATATTGTAGGGCAGGCTCGTACCGGAACAGGTAAAACTGCCGCTTTCGGGCTGCCGTTGATCGAACTTCTTCGTGAAAAATCGGAAACCGTTCAGGCAATTGTGCTTACACCGACAAGAGAACTTGCGATCCAGGTTGCGGAAGAAATCAACTCGCTAAAGGGAAGGAAAAACCTGCGAACCGTCCCTATCTACGGCGGACAGGCAATCTCCAGGCAGCTTAAAAGCCTGAAAAAGGGGGTCGACATTGTCGTTGGTACACCCGGAAGAGTTATAGACCATCTTAATCGACGTACTTTGAAACTGGATAAAATATCTCATCTGGTTCTGGATGAAGCGGATGAAATGCTGGATATGGGTTTTATCGATGACGTAAAAAAAATCATGGAATACACTCCAAAAGAAAAAAGAACTATGCTGTTCTCAGCTACCATGCCGGAAGAAATTGTAAATATTGCAGAAAAATATATGACAGAATATGATGTTTTTAATGTATCCCACGGGGACCTTACGGTCAGTCAGACCGATCAGATTTACTTCGAAGTAAACCCGGAAGATAAATTCGAAGCTCTCTGCAGAATTATAGATATTGAAGATGACTTTTACGGACTTGTCTTTTGCAGGACCAAAATTGACGTGGATAACCTTGCGAAACACCTGATGGAACGCGGCTATGATGCAGATGCTTTACATGGAGATATGTCACAACACTTACGAGAAAAAATATTAAACAAGTTTAAAAAACATTTTATAAATATTCTTGTGGCAACCGACGTAGCAGCAAGAGGATTGGATGTTCAAAATCTTACTCATGTAATCAATTATGCTCTTCCTCAGGACCCAAAATATTACGTTCATCGAATAGGAAGAACCGGCAGAGCAGGCAAAGAAGGAATTGCTATAACTTTTGTTACACCGGAAGAATATAGAAAATTAAGACTTATCCAAAAGACAGCAAAAACCGATATCCGCAGGGCAAAACTTCCGGAAATTAAAGACTTAATAGAAACAAAAAAGTTCAAGATTAAATCGGATCTCGAACAAATAGCAAGAACTAAACTTAATGAAGAATATATTAAAATGTCGCATGAACTTCTCCATAACAACAATCCGGAAAATATACTTGCAGCTCTTCTCCAGTACACTTTTCGAGATGAGCTGAACGAGAAGAACTATACGGAAGTAAAAAATGCTTTTGTTGATAATAAAGGTAAGACACGCTTGTTTGTAACTCACGGGAAAAAAGATGGACTGAACGCCATAAAATTAGTTGAGTTAATAAAAAAGATATGTAATATTCCGGGTGAAAAAATAAATGATATACAAATACTCGATAAATTCTCATTCGTGACACTCCCCTTTCATGAAGCGGAAATATTATTATCGCATTTTAAAAACAAAAAAGAAAGATCGGGTTTGTTCGTAACAAAGGCAAGAGAGAGAAAAAAAGGGCGAAGAAAAAACTAGGGAAAACAACGCTAATCGTTTTTCCCCCAACAACCCATTTTTCAACAACAAATAGCACAAATTACACAGATAAATAACAATCATTTTTGTTTATAAGGACAGAATCTGTTTTGACTTTATTCGTGTTATTTGCCTGCCCCATAAGGAGGAATGACTGTATTGGGGGGTGATTCTGTCTTAAGATAAATTGAATATCAAAAATTTAAAAAGCAAAATGACGGATGACTGTCATTAAAGCCATTAGCTGTTAGCTTTTTGCCTTTAGCTTTAATTTGGTTTTATTGAAAAGCTAAAAGCCAACAGCCAAAAGCGAAGAGCTTATTTATCTTTTTCCCATTTTGATATTTTATTTTTACATTTTAGCGGCTATGCCGCGTTAGGTTCTTTGTGATTAATTGAAATCAGCGGTTTTGAGTTTTTATAAAAGACCTTGACATCATAAAATATGTTCTTTAAATTGTAATATCCGGTTAGTTTAAAATATAAGGAGGGTTCCTTAAATGAGAAACATTTTAAAATTACTTTTATTTACGATTGTTCTGTTTGCTTCAGCAATAACTGATGTTATTGCCAGGGAGAAGAAACCTTTTATCGGGCTGTCTGCGCATGCGGTCCGTAATGCCTGGGAAGATCTTTATGTCAAAGCTTTTGACTGGTATGCTGAGGATATAGGAGTTGTAACGACCTGGTCCGAGGCAGGGTATGATGCATCCCTGCAAATCACACAGGCAAAAAGATTAATAGATATGGGAATTGATGGGCTTATAATATCACCCTGGAATGTTGAAGGGTTGAGGGTGGCGATGGATTATGCCAAAGAGAAAGGTGTTCCTGTTATAACAACCAACACAGCTGTCAACCATAGCTATCCTCTTATGCACGTCGGGTATGGAGCAAAGAGAGGCGCGAAAGAACTTGGCGAAAAAATCGTCGAGTATCTAAAGAATGAAGTAGAACCGATTGGTGAGGTCAGGGGAACCGTTCTTGAACTTTCTTCCGGGCTGGGTACTTCAGAAGAAATCATGAGGGGAGGCGGCTTTCATGAAGTCATCGACAAATATAAGGGCATCAAAGTAATTACCGAGGTTGCCCATTCAAGCAGGGAACAGGCTAAAATCAAAACTTTAAATATCCTCCGAAGCGGCGTAAAAATAGATGCGATTTTCGCACAGAACGGGTCAATGGCTCTGGGAGCCTGCAGTGCTTTGAAATCATACAAGGGTATAAATCCTAAGGATGTATATATCGCAACCGTAGACGCCTTTCCAGATATTTTAGAAGAAATTGAAGCGGGGTACATTGATATTGCTCTTGACCAGCCTCCTGCCTTCTACAATCCGATTGCTCTTCATTATATGTATGAATATATAAAGAAAGGAGATTCCGCATTACCGAGAATAGGTGAAACTATAACTGCAGACCAGTTAACTATTGGCATCGGGAATAAACATCTGGGAGTCGACCCCTGGAAAAAACCTGTCTGGGCTCCCGCAGAGATTAAACACATGACAGAATACAGCGAAGAGATAGAGAACGATTATCTCTGGTTCGAGACGAATGCTGTCTTCGTTACCAAAGAAAATTGTAAAAGCCCTCTACTGTGGGGTAACTTTCTGCTGCCGGGATGGTAAGCTTGCTCTGTTCCCTCTGTGGTTGAGAAAAGCAAGCAGGTAAAGATTTTGACTTGACATATTGCAAAAACCATATATAATAATCCGAGAAAAATGTAGTTAAGAACCTTCAAGATCGAGGAATATATCTGTGGTTTTTCCCCGTTTATTTCCCTTCTGGTTTTGCCGGTTATATTACGCAGTACCTTCCATCTGGAAGCGTATTCGAGTTTAATTACATTTTCGAAAATATGTAAATATTCTAAACCTAAAGGAGGTAAAATGAATATATACGTAGGAAATATTTCGTGGGACTTAACAGAGGACGAAATAAAGGAAGCTTTCGAAGCTTTCGGACAGACATCATCGGCTAAGATAATTAAGGACAAACATACAGGTAAATCCAGGGGATTCGCATTTGTCGAAATGCCTGAGAAAGCTGAAGCCGAAGCCGCAATTAACGGTTTGAACGGTAAGGAACTGAAGGGCAGGCAAATCGTCGTAAATGAAGCGCGCCCCCGTCCTGAAGGTTTCAGAGGAAATTCGAGAAGAAGCGGGGCAGCTCGCGGCGAACGTTCCGATTGGTAAGATAGAAGTTAACGTATAGTATATAACTGTTGATATCTAAGGGGGCGGTGCTCAACAATATAAAACTGTATGTAATATTGGCCCCAATCACATATTGAAAACGATTTTTTCCCGGGGGATTTCAGTGGGTGAACTTGAAACCCAAAGAAAAAAGAACGAGGATAAGTTGAACTCTTTACTTTTTTCTTCTTGGTATTATATTAAAACACCTAATACAAATAGAAGGAGTATGAAATGTTTGTAAAACTAATCTCGCCCAGATCTCCTGTTAAATTTGTTAGCAAGAGAGAAAAGGCTATAAACTTCTCCCGCTTAAGTCTTGCGACTGTCGCGGCTTTATTCCCCCGGGATACTAAGATTGAAATAATAAATGATAGTATCGAAGAGATCGATTATAACGAAAAGGTAGATCTTGTCGGAATAACTTCGATTACCTCAACGGCGCCTCGAGCATATGAGATCGCCGATAAATTCAGAAAAAAAGGTATACCTGTTATAATGGGAGGTATACACTCATCAGCATTACCCCAGGAAGCCATAAAACACGCTGATTCAGTGGTAATCGGAGAAGCCGAAGGGCAAATAAAGCTTGTTGTAAATGATTTAAAAAAAGGGAAATTACAGAAGTTTTATTCTTCGAAAACAAGACCAAGCCTTGAAAATCTTCCTCTCCCCCGAACTGACTTATACAAAAAGAACAAGTACTACAAAGAACTGCATATGATACAAACAACCCGCGGATGTCCCTTTAATTGCGATTTTTGCTGTGTTACGGATTTTTTCGGACAAACTTACCGAACAAGACCCATATCCGACATTATCAGAGAGATAAACACTATGAGCAGACGCACTGTAATATTCTTCGTCGATGATAATATTGCGGGCAATCCGAAATACGCTAAAGAATTATTCAAAGCTTTAATTCCTCTGAATATAAGATGGTTCGGGCAGGCATCTTTAGTTATCGCAAAAAACAGAGAATTGTTGAGACTTGCCGCAAAAAGCGGTTGCATATCCCTTTTTATGGGTATTGAATCCGTATCTCCAAGCAGTTTAAAAGAAGTCGGAAAGAGTATGAATAGAGTAGAAGATTACAAAGAATCGATAAAAATAATTCAGGACCATGGTATCGGTATTATAGGAGCTTTTATCTTTGGTTTCGATTCGGATAATAAAAGCGTTTTTGAAGAGACCGTATCTTTTATCGAAAAAAGTCAAATAGAATTGCCCAGCCTTGCAATACTTACTCCACTCCCGGGAACACGCCTTTACGATAGGATGGAAAGAGCAGGAAGGATAATCGAACGTGATTGGTCAAAATACACTATCGGAGAGGTTGTTTTCCAGCCCAAAAATCTAAAAGTTGAAGAACTTCAGGAAGGATATTACTGGGCAAGACATCAGCTTTCCTCTTTTAATTCAATCTTCAAAAGAACTTTTCATTTAAGAAAATCGTCGTTATTATACATTCCAATTAACTTTGTGATGAGAAAAGCATCCCGAGCCACTTTGAAGCGTACTTCCAGTTAAATGGTAAGGATAACACCACCAAATCTAATTTAACCACAGAGAGCACCCTGTGAAATAGTGAAACTGGTTGATTTATTGCACAGGGCAAGCAGAGAAAAAAGAACACACAGAGAGTAGATAGAAAAAATTATAATTTTGTTTTTTTAAAACTTAACCCTATACCCCAATTTTTCACATGTGGAACATGTAGTACTTGTAGTTTTTATTTTTTTTATTTTGATTTGCGACCAGTGATTAATGGCAGATGACTATATTACCCTATATCCAAAATACTAATTTTACCAATTAACTAATCTACTAATATACCAATAACTAAATTATGCAAAATAGGTTTACAAATTATTCAAAGAACATATCTTTAATAAGGAAGGGGGCTTATATGATTACAATAATGGGGATTTTATTATTTCTTTTTATTGGTGTTTCTTTGTCTGCAGGAGAAAAAAACGCAGGAGGTCGTAGTTTTAATGTCGATACGATTAAAACATCCGCCGGTAATCTTGAGATTACATTTATAGGTCATGCCTCTTTGATGTTTGTTTTTAACGGGAAAATCATACACGTTGACCCCATAATGAGGGAAGGGGATTACAATAAAATGCCGAAAGCGGATATCATACTGGTAACTCATGAACACGGAGACCATCTGGACCCGGAGGCTATAAATGCCATAAGAACAAAAGAAACCGCAGTTGTGCTGACGGAAAGATGTTCTGAAAAAGTTAAAGGCGGAATCGTTTTGAAAAACGGGGATGGCGATACCGTAAAGGGGGTAGCTATTGAAGCGGTTCCGGCATATAACATAGTTAGCAAAAGGGCAAACGGAGAACCCTTCCACCCAAAAGGGGTTGGCAACGGATATATAATTACTTTCGGTGACAGGAGAATATACGTCGCAGGAGACACGGAAAACACGCCCGAAATGAAAGCATTGAAAAATATATATGTAGCCATCCTTCCCATGAATCTCCCCTACACTATGAGCCCTGAGATGGTAGCTGATGCAGCAACTGCTTTTAAACCGGCGATATTATATCTCTACCATCGCGATGATAATTTGATACCCGAGCTGAAAAAATTGCTTGAGAAGGAAGATATAGATATCAGGATTCGTTAACGATTGACCCCCATTGCTTTGTAAGTTTTTAATTTTATTATCCTTGTCGTATATTTGCTTTGCGTTTGTTTTGGTAGAAACAAAAAATCAATCTTTAAAAAGGGAGAAAATTAATTGAGTATAGATAACAATATAACCGGTGGCGTAAAAGATTTATTGGGCGAGCCTAAAAAAGCTATTTTAAAACTATCCATACCTATGATGATTGCCATGCTCGTTCAGACGTTTTACAATATAGCCGACGGGTTCTGGGTTGCAGGCTTAGGTGCAGATGCGCTTGCTTCAGTTGGTTTATTTTTCCCTTTCTTTTTCATTATAATATCTCTTGCCGTAGGAATTGGTGTCGGAAGTAGTTCTGCGATTTCGAGAAGAATCGGCGCAGGGAACAAAAAAGATGCAGACAATACCGCGGAACATGCAATTATATTGGGTTTTGTTGTATCAATTATTATCAGTATATTTGCTTTCCCTTTCCTTGATAGAATTATGACATCATTAAGTGGAGGTAACGAAAAAGTTACCGGTATGGCAATAAGCTATTCAAAGATTATTTTTCTCGGCACACCGATATTGATTTTCTCAAATATTGCAAGTGCAATATTAAGGGGAGAAGGGAATGCGAAGAGGTCTATGTATGGCATACTCATAGGTTCCATATTAAACATAATACTGGATCCGATTTTTATATATACTTTAGGATTGGGTGTTGCCGGCGCTGCAATTGCTTCTGTTCTTTCAATGGCAGTTTCTTCTTTGCTTTTTGTATACTGGATGTTCAGCAAGAAAGCAACTTATCTTGATATATCGATAAATAACTTCAAATACAACAGAAGAATATTAAGTGAAATCCTGTCCGTCGGTATCCCCTCAACGTTAGCTCAATTATCTATGTCCCTAAGTATGATTATACTTAATAAGATAGTGGTTTTTGTAGGTGAAACGGATGGTATTGCCGTTTTCACCAGCGGATGGAGAATTGTCATGATAGCAACAACGCCTATTTTAGGTATGGCAACCGGAGTGACTGCCGTGACCGGGGCTGCGTATGGGGCGAGAAATAAAGAAAAACTTAAAACCGCATATTTGTATGCGGCAAAATCCGGGTTTTTTCTGGAACTTTTTATAGCTTCCTTTATATTAATATTCGCAAAACAGATTTCTCATATTTTCACTTATTCGGAAGGGGCTGCTCGAATTTCCGAAGAGCTTATAAGGTTTCTAAAGGTAAGTACTTTCTTTTATCCGTTTCTTCCTTTCGGTATTTTAACATCTGCCATGTTTATGGGAATAAACAAAGGAATGCAGGCGCTAATCGTTACCGTTATACGGACTTTTGTTTTCCAGATACCACTTGCTTATATCCTGGGAGACTATCTTGGTTTTGGACTTGCCGGCGTTTGGTGGGGAATAGTTTTGGGTAATGTGTTCTCTACTTTTATTACTTTTACCTGGGGATTTAAAACGGTCAATAGAATTCTTTAGTTAAAAAAAATTAAACCACGAAACGCACTAAAAACACTAAAAAAACATTTACCACAGAGGACACCCCGATACGGTTGTTCCTCTCTACGGGGCAGGCAGAGAAAAAAAGAATATACGGAGAACACAGAGAAAAAAGTTAAAAATTTTTATTTTTTTACTAAATCCTAACCCCCAAATCCCAAATCCAAAATATTGACACGGAGAAACACTGATAACAAAAATTTTTGGGATAAGGGACTGCCGCATAAAAGCGTTAGCCCCTTGACTTTAAAATAAACAAAGTTATTGTTTTCGAAAAGGAGAGATATTGAAAAAGTTACGAATCTACTTGCCTCTTATACTTATATTGGTAGGCGGCAGCTTGATTTTTTATATTCTGAGAGACCGTTTCCAAACAGAAAAAGTTTTCTCTCAGGATTTTTTCGAAACCGGTTCGAATACCGAGTATATGGGTATATACCTTAAAGGTTATAAAGTCGGTTATCTTGCCTCAAGAATCGATACCGTCGAAGATGGTTACCGCGTTTACTCGAGTACCTATATGAAGTTATCTCCCATAGCAGGGATGGAAAAGGAAGTCACGTATAAAGTGACTGCCAATACCGATTGTTCGTATAACCTGAAGAACTTTGAATTCTCGATGTTTTCGGATGATTATCTGTTCGAAGCAAAGGGAGAAAGACAGGGAGACGAGCTGTCGGTCGAGGTGAACATAGGTGGGGGAAAAAGAAAAGAAGTGTACCGGCTTAAATCTCCTTATATGCCGGCAACCATAGAAGGTCTGGTTATGACCGGGAAAACCGGAAAGTTCGAATTCTTTGACCCCACGTTGCAATCGGTGTTCGAAATAGAGGTCGAGAATTTGGGAGAAGATATGTTGGAAGGGAATCCCGTTACGAAGTACAGGGTAAGACAATCCGGCATAGAAATAATCTTTTGGGTGTCCGATAAGGGAGAATTGCTCCGGTCCGAATCACCGATAGGTCTGGTCATGATAAAGGAGAAAAAAGTATTAAAGGAAGACATAAAGCCGGCAGGTTTTAAGTTGTATGATTCCTATGCTATAAGAGTCGAAAAAGAGATAGAAAATCCCCGTGATATTTCAATGTTGAAGATTCGCCTGGATTCTGTGGAGCTTTCCGGACTCAGGATAGAGGATGACCGGCAGACTCTAAGAGGCAATATTCTTACAATCAGAACAATTAATCCCGGAGAATCTTCGGTTATCCCTGAGGATGTAAAAGAATTCTTGAAAGCAACTACTTTCATCCCTTCGGATGATGAGAAAATTAAAAAGATAGCAAAAGAGGTTGTTGGCGAAGAAAAGGGTCTTGGGGCTGTAGCGAAAATTATATCTTATGTCGATAAAAAACTTGCCGATAAACCGACATTCTCCATCCCGAACGCTCTCGATGCTTTAAATTCCGGAGAGGGTGATTGCAACGAACATTCTGCGCTTGCTGTTGCACTCCTTCAGGCTGCGGGAATACCTTCGAGAGTTGAAGTGGGGCTTGTTTATGTTAACGGAGCCTTTTATTACCATGCCTGGGTAGGGGTTTATCTTGGAGGTAAATGGATATCTTCCGACCCGACTTTCGGGCAGGTAATAGCAGACCCCACCCATGTAAAATTAGAGTACGGAGGTTTTGAAAATCAGGCGAAACTCTATAGAGTTATAAATAAACTTCGAATCTCCGTTCTGGATTATGATTGAACTTAAGAATCTTTCTAAAAATTTCGGGAAGACAAGAGCGGTGAGCAACTTAAACTTGGTAGTTCCGCCCGGAGAATTGTTTGCCCTGCTTGGACCAAACGGTGCAGGTAAGACCACGACCGTTAAAATGATTACGGGGCTAATATTGCCGGCCCAGGGAGAAATTTTTATAAAAGGCATTGATCTTTTGAAGGAACCTGAGAAAGCCAAAAGCGTGATAGCTTACATACCCGACGAACCCTTTCTTTATCCTGAATTGACGGGAAGGGAATTTATCTTTTTCGTATCGAGATTGTACGATCTTGAAAAGAAAACGATAGAAGACAGGATGGGATATCTATTTGAGGAATTTAGAATAGATAAATGGATAGATTCGCCGTCATCCGAATATTCGCACGGGATGAGGCAGAAGGTAATATTCATACAGGCGTTGATTCACAACCCGGATGTAATAGTTATTGATGAACCTATGGTCGGACTTGATCCGGTCTCCACCAGGACTGTGAAAAAACTCTTGAAAGAGCGGGTTTCCGGAGGGGCTGTCGTTTTTATGTCTACCCACTCTCTTTCGCTTGCAGAAGAGATATCCGATCGTGTTGGCATTATCGATAACGGGAATTTGATTGAGATAGGGAAAGTGTCCGAGCTTAAGAAAAGAAAGGGAAAAACCTATTCGACTCTGGAAGAGGTTTATTTTAAACTCACGGAGGAGGAAAAAAGTGCCCTGTAGAGTAGGCGTTCTGGTTTCGGGAAGGGGGTCGAATCTCCAAGCTATTATAGATAAGAGTAAGTCCCGGGAGATAGATGCCGAGGTGGTGGTCGTTCTATCAGACGATCCTGAAGCTTATGCACTACAAATAGCAAAAAAAGCGGGAATCAAGGCTTATTATATTGACCCGGAAACCGCGAAGCCGGTGCTCGTCGGGAAAGCCGAAGATAATTATATAGATACTTTAAAAAAGCATAAGGTTGACCTCGTCTGTCTTGCGGGATTTATGAGAATAGTAAAAGAAAAACTGATATCCGAATTCGAATGGAAAATTATGAATATACACCCTGCTCTTTTACCTTCTTTCAAAGGTCTTCACGCACAGAAGAAAGCACTGGATTATGGAGTACGTTTTGCAGGCGCCACAGTTCATTTTGTGACAACGGACGTAGACGGGGGGCCTATAATACTTCAGGCAGTAGTTCCTGTTTATCAGGATGATACCGAGGAGAGTCTCTCAAAGAGAATTTTAAAAGAGGAGCATAGAATTTATCCCGAAGCCATTGATCTTTTTTCCGGAAATAGAATAAAAATCAAAGATAATAAAGTTTTAATTGAGGGAAATAATGGAGAATAAAATAAGAGTTGGTTTGGTAGGCGCAGGTGCTGTTGCGCAAATCGGTTATTTACCGGTTATTTCGGAAAGTAAGGATCTTGTTCTCGAAGCGGTTTGCGAATCAAACAGCGAAAAAGTAGATATCCTGTCGAAGAAATATAAAATAGAAAAGATATTTGTGGATTATGAAAAAATGTTGCAGGATTCGGGAATTGATGCGATTGTGATAGCCACGCCTAATTATCTACATACCCCTATGGCTATTTCTGCTCTCGAGTACGGGAAAAATGTTCTCTGCGAAATGCCTCTTGGGCTTGATGCTAAGGAGGTAAAACGCCTGGGTGAAGTCGTCGATTCTTCGGATCTTGTACTTATGCCTGCTTTCAACGGAAAATACAGACCCGATGTCGAAATACTCAAAGAACTCGTTTTCGGAGGGGAGTTGGGAAGATTATCGTTTGCCAAGGCCGGATGGCTTAAATCCTTGCACGAGGAACATCCCGATGGCTGGAGAAGGGATCCTTTGAAATCAGGGGGCGGTGCTATCATGACTTTAGGGGTCCAGATTCTCGGTTATGTTACTTATCTTTTCGGTTCGGATATTTCTTCCGTTGTTGCCGGATTTCATACCACCGATAAGATTGAAGATTCAGGCATAATCTTTTTACGTTATAAAGACGGAAGATACCTTTTACTTGAAGTGGGATGGACTCTTCTTTTCGAGAAGGATTTTACTTATTTTAACGTTTACGGTAGCGACGGGGTAGGGCTTTTGAATCCTCTGAAGATAAAGAAACTGGAGGATAACAAAGTTAAGGACATTACTCCTCTCGCCGTTCCTAAACATCCGGTAAAAACTTCCTATAAGGGGCTTATCGATTGTTTCGTAAAAGCTATCCGGGAAAAACGTCTCGTTGAAAACACATGGGAAGAAGCATATGCGATTGCCAGAATAGTGGATGCAGCCTATAGATCGGCGGAGGAGAAAAAAGAAATTTATCTGGACTAAAGTCCTGTTCTCGATTATGCTTAATTTCAAAAATCGTTTTGAAAAATATCCTTTTATTTATATTCTACCTGTTCTGGGCGGATTTTCTCTGACGTTTTCTTTTGCCCCTTTTAGTTGTAGCTTTCTTGCCTGGTTCTCTTTTATTCCGCTGTTTCATTCTCTCCGGGATGGGAGACGCCCCTTTCTTAAGGGTTTTATAATGGGTATCGCTTTCTTTTCCACGCTGCTCTACTGGGTTGCCTTCTCGGATGTGGATAATGCGGATGTCCCGATGGTAATACTTGGTTCTTTTCTTTTGGTACTTTATCTGTCTGTTTTTTTTGGTTTGTCCGGTATTTTTTATAACAAGCTGAACCGACTCGGATATCCTTATCTATTTCCGATAGCCTTTACGGGTTTGGAATTCTTAAGAAGTCTTTCTTCCGTATGGGGTTTTAACTGGGGTTCCGTTGGTTTTTCTCAGAGCAACTTAATTTATTTGATTCAATTTGCATCTATCGGTGGGTTCCCTCTTGTAACGTTGTGGGTTCTTTTCTTAAACGTATTTTTATATTTATTTTTCAAGAATTTTATGGCGAAAAAGAAAGAGAAAATGGTTTACCTGTATTGTTTTTTTTCTTTGATTATCATACCTCTTATATATTCGGAAGTCGTAATCCGTAAGGGTTTTCCCGCAGCGGAATATATAACCGTAGGAGTTATACAGCCTAATGTCCTGCCCGAAGATAAAAGAACGAGCGATTTCAAGAGACTGCTCAAAATAAAGCAGGTTATCGAGGAGAGTCCTGATGCCGATTTATATGTTCTGCCGGAGACTGCATCTCCTTATCCTCTTTCCTACAGTAAGGAAACGGAGATCTTTTTCAGGGAACTTGCAAAAGAGAAAAAAGCCTCCATCATTACCGGCATGTTCGATTACCAGCGGAAGGAAGGGGAGATCGTCTATTACAATGCAGCAGCCGTTGTAGATTCATCGGGGATCAGGGGTATTTATAGAAAAATTTTTCTGTTGCCTTTTGTGGAGAGACTTCCTTTTGATGACGTAGTCCCAAAATTAAAAGAGATTGACCTGGGGCAGGGGCAATATACGCCGGGAGAGGACTTCTCGGTTTTTGAAGTAGGAAATTTAGAATTTTCCGTTTACATTTGTTATGAGGCAATTTTCCCACAGCTTATCAGAGAGTTTGTTAATAAAGGGGCAGAAGTCCTGATAAACATTACGGAAGACGGGTGGTTCGGCAGGACAAGCGGTCCCTACCAGCATGCTCAAATGGCTGTATTTCAATCGATTATATTCCGAAGAGCCGTTGTCAGGTCGGCAAACACGGGGATTTCTTTTATCTCTACTCCTTATGGGAAAATTAGTAGTAAAACTCGGATATATAATACGGATTGCATTGTTGGTAAAGTTCCCCTTTTGAAAGGTAAGACCGTTTACGCGAAAATTGGCAATACTTTTGGATGGGTTTTTTTGTGCTTTACCTTATCGTTGATGTTCTATAAGAAAAAATAAAATGATAAAAAGACAGAATCTTGAAAGTGTTCTTCGAAAAATAAAGCCTCTGAAAAAGATAAAAGAATACGCCAGTAAATCGAACAAAAAAGTTTATCTGGTAGGAGGGATGCTAAGAGACCTTTTGCTTGGTCTTGAAATCAACGATATAGATATTGCAATAAACGGTAACGGTAAGGACTTTGCAAGGTCTCTCGGCAAGTGTTTCCGGTTGAAGAAGGACTTAAACGAGTTCAGAGTTACGAACGGGGATATGGATATTGACGTGCTGGGTCTTGGGTCGATGGAAATTTTTGAGGACCTTGAAAGAAGGGATTTCACGATAAATGCTATGGCTTATAATCTTCTTGATAAACGCTTTATAGACCCTTTTAACGGTGTCAAAGATCTTGAAAAGGGCATTATTAGAGCTGTAGGAAGAAAAAATATAGTTGAAGATAGCTGTAGAATCCTGAGGGGTTTACGTTTTAGAGCTTCTTTTGGTTTCGAAATCGAAGAAAACACTGCAAACTTATTTAACGAGTATTCGGATAAACTTGCCTCTGTTCCGCCTGAGCGAATACATTATGAGCTTTTGTTGATATTTAAAAGCGACAGAGCACATCTTGCCATAGTTCCTGAAATTTTCGATAAAATATTTCCCGGGTTTTTGAAGATGAAGGAGATTAAAGGAGGCAAAATTTCGGAGAATCTTATGGAACATTCAATATTGACTCTCAAAGAAGTTGATTCTCTTTCCAAGGGTTTTTCTGTTTTTGGGGCTTCCAGGAAAAAGGTGGAGACATATTATTTAAAAAATAAAACAGAACTGAAACTGGCTGCCCTTTTGCATGATATCAGAAAACCTGATGCGAAACAAATGGTAGGAGACGAGGTTCATTTTTACGGACATGATAAGATGGCTTCGGATTGGTTTAGAAAAATCGGGAAAGAGCTGAAATTTTCCGCTAATGAGAGAAACTATATTTCTAAATTAATTGAAAATCATATGTGGATACACCTTCTTGCCGCTCAACCGGAAATAACGGAGCGCGCCAGGAGAAGGTTATGTTTTGAGCTGGGTGAAGACGTTATGGGATTAGCTCTGCTTTCGTTGGCAGATCAGATAGCTACAACAGGTAACAAAGATCCGCATCTTATGGAAGTATGCAAGCAAATTATCGGTTATTATTTTTCGATGAAAGACGAAGTAGAAGAACCTTTGCTAAGAGGTAGGGATCTTATCGAACATTTCGACCTGACTCCCGGACCAGCTTTTGGTAATATTTTGAATAAAGTGCAGATGGCTTATGAAGAGGGAGAAATTAAGACGAAAGAAGAAGCTATTGAGTTTGTCGGAAAAGAGATGAAGGGGCTTGACATAAAGGAATGATTAATTAATTTGACGTAAGTAAAGGAGGAGTGAGTAAATGAGAAATAAAATAATTAAATTAATGTTTTTAGGAATTTTGCTTATTCTGGTTTCCGGATGTAAAAGAGACGGGAAAAGTAAATTTACTCCGCCCGAAGACGGACTTGTAACCGAAGAAATGGCTGTGAGATATGTCAGGGTTTCAGTTGCTCTTACAAAAATTGCTGAAAGCGAAGCGGTGAAACTCGGAGAGCTCAGAAAAAAATACGGGATTTCAACCGGTATGTCTGAGCTTAATGATAACGAATACAAAGAAAAATACCCTCAAGTTGTGGCAGCATGGGACTCTTTACGTGAAGACTGGGATAGAAAGCAGGATTCTGTATATAGAGAGTTGGGAATGGGTGAGGAAGAATGGGATTGGATTGCAGGGGCTATTATAGCGCGTGAAAATAGGACGATACGAGAGTTTATTGGTCAAGAATTCGAAAGAGTAAAAAACGAATCGGATTCGCTTCCGAAACAAGTCATAGATACCACCAAAAAAACATAAATCCTTTTTATTATCCTTTATATAATTGAACCTACCTAGTTAATAGTAGTGTTAGGTAACTGTTTTATCTTTTGCTCCAACAAACAATAGTTACTTTCGTAAATTCTTAGAATCTAAGTTAAATAGAAAAAAAGTAAAATTGTAAAAATAAAAACTACAATCACTACATGTTCTACATGTAAAAAATTTTGGTGTGTGGGTAGGGTTTTAAACAACAATATTAAAAGGGGTGTGGTGGGTCTCTGTGCGCTCTGTGTGTTTTTTCTCTGTGTACTCTGTGGTATTTTTTTTAATTATTTTTGAACTTTGATTTGCTATTTATATTCTGCTTAGAATAAGTGAGATAAATCCTGGTAAAATCAAAATCTTCAAGATTCTTTGAGTATTGCTGAACCAGATAGGAGTAGAAGAGGCTTTTTTAAGCATAATTAAAAGAGGCAACGCAATTCCAGGAATAGCGCAGGAAGCGAAAAGTTTACCGAATACAAAGGAAGTAGCTAAAATACTCAAGATTAATATCCATAAAGTAAAAACGACAAGATTACGGGTACGTCTTATGCCGAATACAACAGGAAAGGTACGCAGGCCGGCTTCCCGGTCTCCTATCAGGTCTTCTCCATCTTTTAATATTTCTCTGGGAAGATTAAGTAAGAATACTAATAGGGAAGGAAGTATTGCGTTTTTTAAATTTAAAAAAGCAAAAGAAGCCATAGCTCCGACTATGGTAGTCATGGAAAGTAATAAAGCAACAGTTATGTTACCGATAAGAGGGCGTTTTTTTAAAAAGGGTGTATAAATAATAAGTAGAATGGTGGCTGCCAGCCCTAATTTTAATGGATTTCTGCCAACGAAAGCCAGTAAGACGTTACCTGATATGAACAGAGAGATTGAAATAGATAGCGCTTGTTTTTTTGTTAGTTTGCCTGAAGGAATCAGTTTGTCCGGTCTGTTTATTTCGTCCGTCGCAACATCGAAGTAATCGTTGATCAGATTTCCGCCGATGGTTAGTAGGATTACCGATAAGGACGCAATATAAACATGGATTCCGATGAAAGCTCGTGTAAGAAAAGCTCCGAGAATTACAGCCGCTCCGGCGATTAATGCGTTAGTAATCCTCATTATAGGGGTCCCAACACACCCGTTTTTTAACAACAAATTGCACAAATCTCACAAATAAATTAGAAATAATCATTTTTATTAATATAGAAGATAAAGTTTGCTTTTTTAATATTTGTGTTATTCGTGTGATTCGTTGTTTCTCTGTTTTTTAAATTCATTTTTGCATTTTTAACGGCTTTGCCGTGTTACGAAACTTTCGACCCTGCCGGAACGTCGCTATCGGGAGAGATAATCGAGATTATATCCCCGCTGCTTGCTGCAAGAAGCATGCCTTCCGATGTTACTCCCCTTATAGTTGCAGGTTCTAAATTTGTTATAACGACGACCTTTTTATTAAGTAGTTGCTCGGGTGAATATTGTTGTTTTACGCCTGCTATGATGGTGCGTTTCTCCCCGGTATCTACTGTGAGTTTATAAAGTTTGTCGGCTCCTTTAATGTCTTCCACTTTTTCTATTATTCCTATTTTTAGACCCATTTGATTAAAATCATCTTTTGTCACGTGGGACATTTTTAACCTCCTTATTTGCTTTTCTATATCGGCGTCTTCGATTTTTTTGAAAAGTGGTTCTATTTTACCTATTTTATGACCTTGGGGTAACTCTATATCTTGTAATTTATCCCACTTTTTCTCTTCCAGGTTTAACATGATGAGGATTCTTTTTGCGCTGAAAGGAGTAAAAAGTTGTCCGAGCGTGCCCAAGATGTGAGTTAAATGAGAGCACAGATAAATCGTTGTAGACATCCTGTCTTTGTTGTTTTTTCGGGTTTCCCATGGTTTGGTCTGGTCGTAATACCTGTTTCCCGTGGTACTGATTTGCATCCATAACTTTATTGCCTGTTTGAATTGAAATTTAGAAAGCGCTTTGTCCAGTTTATCAATAGAAGAGTTGACCTTGGACAACATTTCTTTATCTTCTTTTGTTAATTTTTTTGGTTCCGGAATTTTTCCTTCACAATATATGTCGATGAATTTCAATGTCCTGTTTACAAAGTTGCCGAGGTTGTTTATAAGTTCCTGGTTTACTCTTTCCTGAAATTCCTTCCATTTGAATTCCGAGTCTCTTGTTTCGGGCATTATACAGGTTAAATAATATCTGATAAAGTCAGGATCGAAACTTTCCAGATATTCGTGTAACCAGATAGCCCAGTTTCTGCTTGTGGAAATTTGTCTTCCTTCTAGATTCAAAAATTCGTTTGCGGGTATCTCATCCGGTAATGTAAAGTTTCCGAGGCCCATAATGATTGCAGGCCATATTATACCGTGGAACACGATATTATCCTTTCCTATAAAGTGAATCAGAGTGGTGTTGGGGTCCTGCCAGTAATCTTTCCATAGGTCCGGTTGCCCTATTTTTTCTGCCCATTCTATTGTCGATGAGATGTAACCAAGGGGCGCGTCGAACCATACGTAAAGAACTTTGTCTTTGGGAGCGTCCGGAAGAGGTACCGGAACGCCCCACTGGAGATCTCTTGTTATCGGGCGAGGCCGCAGTCCCTCGCGGAGCCATCCTTTAAGGTAATTTTTTACCGTTTGTTTCCAATTCTTTTTTTCGATCCATTTTTCCAGTTGGCTTTGAAATTTATCTAGTAGAAGATACCAGTGTTTGGTTTCTTTTTTAATTGGTGTAGACCCGCATAATTTACATTTAGGGTCTTTTAATTGTCCGGAGTCCAACCAGCTTCCGCAGGAGTCGCAGGAGTCTCCTCTTGCTTCTTCGAAACCGCAGTACGGACAAATCCCTTCGACGTATCTATCTGGAAGGAATTTTCTGCAGTTTTGACAATAAAATTCTTTTGTCGTTTTCGCTTCTATGTAAGATTTCTCGTGTAATTCAAGAAAAATTTTCTGTGATAAATCATAGTGAATTTTTCTTGAGGTGCCCGAAAAATTATCGAATTCCACTCCCAGTTTTTTCAAGGAATCGTTTATGATATTATGGTAACGTGTTACCAGTTCTTTTGGCGTAATTCCTTCTTTTTCCGCGGCTATAGTTATCGGAACGCCGTTTTCGTCCGTTCCGCAGATATAAATTACATCTTTATTTTTTTTTCTAAGGAAACGGGTATAGATATCGGCAGGTAAATAAACGCCTGCGAGATGTCCGATGTGTATCGGGCCGTTTGCGTAAGGTAAGGCTCCCGTTACTATTATTTTCCTTTTTTCTTTATTATCCTTACCCATGTTTCACCCTTTTTCTTGATTTCATCGATGGGGATTTCTTCTTGAGTTTCATCCGGATGGGAAACTGTTACGATGCCAGTTATCATATTTCGGTGAAGCACCTTGCTATCGTCTTTATCGGTTTTGATTACATTGTCCCTCTCCGGGAATTCCAGACTGATTTTGTCGTAAAAATAATCTTCGAATTTCAGACAACATAGCAGTCTACCGCATAATCCGGAAATTTTCGAAGGGCTGATATATATATCCTGATGTCTTGCATTTTCGAGTTTTATTCTCGGCTTTTCGGTTAAGAAAGTATTGCAGCAAAGCATATTCCCGCACAATCCCAGACCTCCGGTGAATCCGGCGTAATCTCTGACTCCGATATGTCGTAGTTCAATTATACAATTGAAATTTTTCTTTAAATCTTTTACAAGCGCCCTGAAGTCTACTCTTTTATCGGCGAGGAAGTAGAATTTATACCTCTTTCCGTTCCATTCTTTATCCACGCCGACTACTTTCATCGGAAGATTGTGCTGTTTAACCCCTTTTTTGCAGAAACTCAGGGCTTTTTCTTCGTCTTTCAGTATTTCTTTCAATTTTTCTTTCTCGCTATCGTAAAGGAGATGCAATACCTTGCCTTCCGGGGGGAGCTTACAGTGAATTTCGCTTCCTGCTTTGCCCACGAAGTGTTCTTTTTTTATTTCACAAAGAATATACTCTCCGCTTTTGAGGGTGAATTCGGATTCTATAGGGTACTGTACGCCGTGAAATTTTACAAAATACAACATCAGACTTTCAATAAAAGATAAAAGATTATTTTTTCCGGGCCGATGTTCGAGTAGTAGTATAGATAAGCGTTTTTCAGGTAGTGAAAAATCGTCCACGCTTTATCTAGCGTTAATTCTTTATTTTTATATTTGTCTTCGACCAGTTTCTGCAAAAAACGCAATAAAAATTCCATCTTCCATTCTTTCGTTATTTCTTCCGACCAGTTTTTTATGCGTGATTTTGCCGGACGGTCAAAAAAAACTTCTTCGATCTTTTTTTCCATATCTTTTTGCGAATTAAGAAAAAGAGTTTCTTCTATCCCTCTTCCGAAGCGATGGATGGATTCATCTTGTAAGATTTCTTTTTGTAATTCGATGGGTAAAGGCTCAAAGTTTACAAGCTGGCTTCTTGAAATAATTGTCTGCGGCAGCGTCAGTTTTTCCGGTGTTATCAGGATGAAAATAACGTTTTCAGGCGGTTCTTCGAGGATTTTTAAAAATGCGTTAACTGCTTCGGTTGTCATGCGGTCAGCATGTGCGATTACTACTATTCTCCATTTGCTCTCCATAGGTGTAACGTATACATAATCCTGCAATTTTCTTACCGTATTGATGGAAATACTTCCCTTCTTTTGCCTGAGTTTGAAATATTCTTTGTTTATGCGCAAATTCATTATCTCGTTCTTTTCATACCCCTCGAATTCGGGAAAAACGATAGCAAGGTCGGGATGAGTGCCGCGCAGCGGTTTTTTCTTATCGCCGAGTAGTTCTGCGGCAAAATGTAGTGCCATGCTGAATTTACCTACGCCTGGCGGACCACTAAACAGTAGTGTAGAAGGAATCTTTCCTGTTTTTATTATCGAGGATAAAAATTTTTTTGCGATTTTTTGCCCTTTTACTTCTTCCATTTTTTACAACTGTATATAATTGAAAGGGTTGACCGCTTTGCCAGATTGTCTTATTTCGAAGTGAAGTGTAGCATTTTTTACCGACCCTGTCTGTCCCACTTTGCCTATTATATCTCCTTCCGCTACTGTGCTTCCGGTTTCTACGCTGGCAGAAGCAAGGTGGCTATATAGGGTAATAAATCCTTCTCCGTGTTCTATTAAAATCATTTTACCGTATCCGAGGAAATTATCGTTATACACTACTCTGCCCGGCGCAACCGCTTTGACGTCCGTTCCCAAGGGAGCTTCGATGTCTATTCCCCTGTTTATGGTCTCGGTTCCGTACTTTTCTTCTTTTTCTTTTCCAAAATATCCCGTTACCATTCCGTCTACGGGTAATTTAAGTATTTTTTGGGAGAAATATCTGCTGCCGGGGGCTTTTTCTTGCGTCGAAAGACTTCTTATCAGTTTTTCGAGATCTTCCATTGCCTTTTCCATTTCTTTGGACATCTCTATAGCTTTTTGTCTTTCGCCCTCGACTTCATTTAAATATTCGTTTTTTTCTTTTTTAGTCTTTTCGAGAGCGGTTTCCTGGTCTTTTACTTCGTACAGTAATTCGTCCAGAGTTTTCGCCTTTTTTTCGATTCTTTCTTTTTGTAATTTAAGACGTTCTTCAAGACGTTCGATTTCGTCAAGAACTCTTTTGTCCTGGTCGGCTATTATGGTAAGAAATTTTACCCTCTTCACCGCGTCGGAAAACGAATATGAGAGCAATATAATTTCTATCGGATGCAGCGGACCGTGGATGTATATCTCTTTTATTCTCTGACTCAATATCTCTCTTTTCTCTTGCAGTCGATAATGTATTTCATTCATAAGAAGTTCTATGTTCTTTTTCTCTTCATTTGTTATTTCTTTTTTTCTTTTGAGAACATTAACGAGTTCTGTATTTAAACTGATTTCCTTATCAAGTTCCTGTATGTTTTTTAGAATACCTGTTTTTTTTCCCTTCAACTCCGATATCCTTTCTTGCTGTTCCTTGAGTTGCTGCCGGAGGATTTTCAATCTTTCCTCAGGAGATTTTACTTCAACAGAAAGGAGAGTAATTAAGAGTATAAACCAGCACATAAACTTACCCCAATCTCTTGTTATCGGGCTTAAGGGATTCTTCTCTTATTGAGCTGTCTTTTCTAAAAAGTAATGATATCCTTTTCTTTAAACCTAAAAAAATCCCGAGAAGAATGATTATGAAGTTTTTTCTATTCATAATAACCTAATCTTTTGACTTCTTCCTTTGCTTTTCTCCAGTTTTTTTTAACTTCTACCCAGGTTTTCATGTATACCTGTTGCCCGAGAAATTCTTCTATTTTCTTTCGTGCTTCACTTACAACTTTCTTCAATTTCTCCCCGCCTTTTCCTATTATGATACCTTTTTGAGATTCTCTCTCCACGAAAATTTTTATATCTATCCGATTATTCTCCATATTTTCTACTTTAACGGCAACCGAATAGGGAATTTCCTGGGAGTACTCTTCAAGTATTCTTTCTCTGATGATTTCCTCTATAAAAAAGCGTTCGGGTCGATCGGATAAGTCATCTTCGGGGTAAAACGGTTCCCCTTCGGGCAGGTATTCCAGTATAGAGGATATTATCTCCTCGACGTTGTCTCCTCTTAAAGCGGATATAGAAAAAATTTTCTTGAAAGACTTAGGGTCGATGGTTTCTTTTATCTCATTTAATTCTTCTTCAGTGATTAAATCTATCTTGTTTATTATTAAAAAAAGAGGTTTGGAATCGGTTAAAAGGGATTCCGATATACCTGACCGTTCCCGATTGTCGATCATTACCATTATAACGTCGGCATCGTTTATAGCCGTCTTTATCTGGTATTGCATTGCGTTTTCCAGTTCGTTCCCCGGTTCGAATTGTCCGGGTGTATCTGCAAAGATAATCTGATTATCTTCTTTGGTCCATATTCCGAGGATTCTGTGCCTTGTCGTTTGAGGTTTGTTTGTGATAAT
>CAZGBM010000012.1:0-38630 GCA_964523975.1 uncultured bacterium
AATATGTCAACCCTTATTTTTATCTTCCGCCACAAAGACACCATGCGGCGAACCCGCTAAAATGTAAAAATCAAATATTAAATATCAAAATTACAAATCAAATTTCAAAAATAGAAAAAGAGAAACAACGAATCACACAAATAACACGAATATTAAAAAAAGACAATGAAAAATATTATTCTTAATTTATTTGTGTAATTTGTGCTATTTGTTGTTGAAAAAATGGGGTATTGGGGGCAATAGAAAACCCGTTTTTTCGATTTAAATATTTTGTTGTAAAAAAGAATTAATTTTGCATTTTTATTTGTCATTTTACTTTTTAATTTTTAATATTTAATTTCTCGAAGAAAAGATAAAAATAAAATATTTCTTAAAAGAATATGAATAGCAACACTACAATTGCAGAGCCTAGAAAAAAAACCTCTTCTCCTGCCTGAGGCAGGAGAAGAGGCCGGAAACAAGGAGGTATTGCGAATCACGGTTACTTTATTAGCAATATTTACAGGGGAGGAGGAGGGGATATCTATATTTTATTTTAACTTTATTCCGAAATTTTATTAAGATTTTTCCTCCCCTGTGTAAAAAAAGGGGGAATTTGAATAATAAATTCAAGATTTAAGACAATTCATTTTGTTTTTCGCTTTTAAAAGAACAAAGACAAGAAAAATATACAACTAAAAGATCTATTAATAATATATGCAAGTATTATTCCAAAAATTAAGTTGTTTGTGAGCAATGACTTAATTCTTGGTTTTTTTGCATTTTGCTTACTTGTGTAAAAATAAGATTACAATATGTTAGAAAGGTGTATTAGGAAATAAGTTCATGTGTTAATTGGTTAATATATGGTTTGATAATAAGCCAATATACCAATCTATTAATTATTTATTGTATTGGGGAAAAGTCGTTTACTTAAGGTTTTTGAAATCCGGGATTACGCCTTCGTTTCTAAGCTGCTGATAGACCGGATGGCAATTTGAGCAAACCTCAACGTGTAAGTTTTCTTTTGTGGATTTGGTTTTTATAACATTGCCACACGTACATTCGACCGTGACTTCTTTGTATTTGGGATGAATATCTTTTTTCATCTTTCCTCCTTAAACTGTCATAAGACGCAAAAACTCGGAATTGTTCTCCGAGCGTTTCATTCTTGATATTAAAAACTCCAAAGCTTCGGCATTATCACCCATATCACTTAATATTTTCCTTAGAACCCAGATTCTGTTCAAGACATCCGATGGTTGAAGAAGTTCTTCCTTTCTGGTACCGGAAGCAAGTATATCAAGTGCTGGGAAAATCCTTTGGTTTGACAGATTTCGGTCCAAGACTATTTCTTGATTACCTGTACCTTTAAATTCCTCAAAGATAACTGCATCCATTCTGGAGCCTGTGTCAACCAGCGCCGTTGCGAGTATAGTCAAGCTTCCTCCACCTTCTATATTTCTTGCGGCACCGAAAAACCTCTTAGGAGTTCTAAGGGCGTTTGAATCAACCCCTCCTGAAAGAGTCTTACCGCTATGGGGGACAACCATGTTGCTTGCCCTTGCATATCTTGTGATCGAATCAAGTAAAATAACAACATCTTTTCCCATCTCTACATACCTTTTTGCTTTTTCGAGTCCCATTTTTGCGACCTGAAGGTGCCTTTGAGGAGATTTATCGAAAGTCGAAGAAAGAACTTCACCGTTCACCGACCTTTCCATATCGGTTACTTCCTCGGGGCGTTCATCGATAAGGAGTACTATCAGATGAATTTCGGGGTGGTTCTCGGTGATAGAATGAGCTATCTTTTTTATCAAAACTGTTTTTCCTGCCTTCGGTGGAGAAACAATCAAACCTCGCTGTCCCTTTCCAATTGGAGCAATAAGATCTATGATTCTTGTGGAAATATCTTCATCTTCTGTCTCAAGATTTATCTTCTCGTTAGGGTGAAGAGGGGTAAGATAGTTGAAATTGCCTCTATCTTTGGCTTCATTCGGATGAGTATAGTTGATACTTTCGATTGTTTCAATCGAATGATATTTTTCTGAATTCTGAGGAGGTTTAACCGCTCCTATTATTGTATCGCCGGTTCTTATCCCGAATCTTTTTATAATTGCCGGTGGAACGTAGATATCATCGGGATTCTGAGTATAGTCATTCTCCTTGGCTCTTAAAAACCCGAACCCCTCATTCAAAATCTCAATAACACCCCGAATAAGCTCACGTCCCTCTTTACTGGCTCTTTCTTTGAGAATAAAAAATATTAGCTCTTCTCTATCTAAGCCAGTAAAAGAGATACCTAATCGTCGGGCTGTATTTGCTAATCCCGTGTAATCTTTATCTTGGATTTCGGAGATATACATAAAACGTGTAGCATATATATAGTTAACTTCTAATTTTTGTCAAGGGTATTAATATTTTTTTATTACTAAATCAAAAGTAACAATTTATGAGCCAGCGGACTAATAACAATTTAAACTAAAAAACGCTTACTCGGTAGATGTCAGTTCCGAACCGCAATTCTCGCAGTACCACGCATCGGGTCTATTTTTATAGTTACATTTAGGGCATAAAGAAACCAGTTCTTCGTCAGGCTTCTTTTCTGATTTCCCGGTATTTTTTGCCTTTTCCGCTTCTTTTTCTTTTCCCTTTTCTCCGGGACCTTCGTTCAATTCCTGCTCAAGAGAGGAAAGCCAATCTTCCTCTTCAGATGAAACAGCCGAATGCGTCTTTGTTTCTTTTTTCTCTGGCGGACCGCTTTCTTCTTCCGAGAAATCGAATAATTCTTCTCCGCCGGTAATCTGTTCGGTTTGTTGTTCCAGTAAGACATCCTTCTCGGCGTTGGCGGCAGATACGTTGGATACTACACTTTCGCTTTCTTCAGCAGTCATCTCTTTACCTGTAAACAACTCTTCGGCAATCATATTTTCTTCGGCAACCACAGGCAAAGGTTCTTCCTCGGGTTCTTTTTCTTCCTCGCTTGCTACTTCTTCTGCTTCTTCCGTCTCTTCTGTTTCCTCTTCGGCTAAATCTAAATCGTCTGTGCGTTCCCCCAGGAGTTCTTTGGTTTCTTTTTCCTCTTTTTTTATGGCTTCCAGATCACCCTCAATTAAATCCATTTTTTCTTTTATCTCACCGCTCATTGATTCATACTGTTCGTCAGAGTATTCGCCTATCGAGTGCCGTAATTCTATCTCCTCAAGTTGCTCCTGCAAATCGTCTAATTTGGATTTTAAGGGGTGCCTTTTAGTGGCTATTTCTTGTAAGCTTTCTTTAAGCGATTCCTTCTTTCCGGCCAGTTGCCCCTTTAAATCTTTAAGTCTTTTTTCATAGTCTTCTTTAACTTTTTTATATACTGAATTACTAACAGAGCTTTTCTTGTTTTCTATTTTTTTAATTTTTTCCTTTGTGTCTTCTATAGCCGCTTTTATTGCGAAAACGTCTTCACTCATCGCTATCCTCCTATTGGAGTTGACTCACAAAATTAAAATTCATACCAAATTCTTCCCAACCATTTTTAATTCTGTATTCAGTATCCATAATCTTTTCGAAATTACTCTCCAGAACTTTGTAAGACAATCTTTTTGCTGCCGGTACGTATTTCCTATCCAAAATATACGGGTGTATATTTAATTTTTTATTTAGATTCGGCTTTCCGGAAGCATCGTCTTCGTCAATAGACGCACGTATAGTTAAAAGACATCGAATATCTCTATTTATGAAATGGAAAACAGGTATATCCTCCGAATACTCAAAAAGGTATTGAAGGGCATCCCGATATTTACCATCTACTATCGAATTGGAAATTTTAAATATAGTGTCGTCTCTATAGAATCCTATATTTTTCAAATCTTCTTCATCTATACTCTTATTCCGGTCTTTTTTTATTGAAACAATTCTCTCTATTTGCTTTTTTATTTCTTCTCTGTTGATGCCGCAACGAAAATGAAGTAGATTCGTTGCCTCTCTACTTATAGAAAACCCGATTTTTCCGACATAAATTTTGATCCAGGCAGGTATCTCGGAATCATAAATATTCCTAAATTTTCCTGTTAAACTGCCTTCGTTCTTTAGAACTTTCCTTTGATCTCTGTAAACGAGAACTACATAATTAGGTTTTAGTTTGTCGGGATTTTCTACGGCTTCTCTGATTTCGCGAAAAAGAGTCGGAGGAATTAAATCTACATCATAAACTATTATTAGCTTACCTCCAAATAAGCTTTTCATAAGCAAACTATTAACGGCTTCCTCTGCATCATCGGCGAAAAAAGTTTCTATCTCCTTTGGATCGAAGTTTTTCTTTATTCCAGCCAGAGCCTCTTTGATATCAAAATCATCTCCGCAAATTTGAATTAAGTTGTGTTTTTCTTTCTTTAAATCAGCTAATAAAGCCTCAACATTATCTTTGACTTTCATTAGTTTAATTATAATAATATTCATTTCTAAGTCAAGTCCCTTTATTTGCAGAGCAAAAGAACCAAAATAAAAACAAATACTGCGCAGATAAAAGCAGATTTAAAAGATTTCTTAATCACGAAATACACTAAATACACCGAATTGATTTCACACAGAGCATACAGAGAATACAGGGAGAAAAACAAAATTTTTTGTTTTTACTCCCTAACTTCCCAACCTCCTAACATTCTAACAATAAAATAGCTACGGATTAACACGGATAAACACTGATGTTTTTGTTGTTTAGACTTCCTAACCTCCCAACTTTCTAACATCCTGACCAAATATTATGAACAACAAATTGCGCGAATGACACGAATATTTTTTTACTCGAAACACGAAACTAGAAACCCGTAACGTTGACTAACACAAATAATACAAATACTTTTTTTAGCGTGTCGGAAGTTTATTTTTTTTCTTGATTGGTAAAGCCTGTTTAGGAGTTTATATTGATAGTTCTTTTTTGAAATAATCGAGAACTTTCTTTAATCCTTCCTCTCTTGATATCGTTGGCTCCCAGTTCAGTAGTTTTTTAGCTTTGCTTATGTCGGGTCTTCTTATTTTCGGGTCATTCACCGGTAATGGTTTAAAGATGATTTTACTTTTACTTTTTGTTAAATTTAGAATTTCTTTAGCGAAATTAATAATACTGATTTCGTTAGGATTCCCTATGTTGATAGGGTAGTTAATATCGGACATAAGTAATTTATAGATGCCGTTTATCAAATCATCTACGTAGCAGAATGAACGGGTTTGGGAGCCGTCACCGAAGATGGTTATAGGTTCGTTCTTTAGAGCCTGACAGATAAAAGAGGGGAGAGCTCTTCCATCTTCGATTCTCATTCTTGGTCCGTAAGTATTGAATATTCGTACGATTCTAATATCGATACTGTGTACGTTATGATAAGCCATTGTAATCGCTTCCGCATAACGTTTGGCTTCATCATAAACGCTCCGCGGACCCACGGGATTTACGTTTCCCCAGTATTCTTCGCTCTGAGGATTGACTTTGGGGTCGCCGTATACCTCAGATGTAGATGCCAATAAAAAAGTCGCTTTTTTGTCTTTTGCAAGACCGAGAGAATTATACGTTCCTAAAGCTCCTACTTTTAGCGTGTGTATCGGATGTTCATGATAATCTTTGGGACTTGCCGGACTTGCAAAATGTAAAATGTAGTCTAATTCCCCTTTTATTTCTATATACGTGGTAACGTCATGTTCTATAAAACTGAATTTTTTGTTTTCCAGCAAATGTTTTATGTTTTCAATTCTTCCCGTTCGTAGGTTATCCATGCAGATAACTTCATGTCCTTCTCCGAGTAATTTATCGCAGAGGTGAGACCCCAAAAAACCGGCACCACCTGATACTAAAACTTTGCCGGAATTTTTACCTTTGTTTTGTCTTGACATTAAAGCCTCTGCACCGCATTACTTCTAATCTATTTAATTGAATAAAAGTGTCAAGGGCATTCTTTTGGTGCTATAATTAAAATGCAAAATTAACTCTTTCTTACAACAAAATATTTAACCGAAAAAACGGGTTTTCTATTGCCCCCAACACCCCATTTTTCAACAACAAATAGCACAAATTACACAAATAAATTAAGAATAATATTTTTTATCGATGTAAAAAACAAAGTCTTTTTTTAATATTCGTGTGATTTGTGTGATTCGTTGTTTCTCTGTTTTTTTATTTTTGAACTTTGATTTGTATCTTTCATTTTAATGTTTTATTTTTGCATTTCTTGTGGCTTTGTCCTATGGTGTTTTTGCCGTATTATGTCTTTGGTAAAAATTGGAATTTAGCGAAAAACAAGTTTTTCTGTTGACTAATTTGCATTTTTGTGTATATTATACTCATAATGTAGTTTCTGCTATTAGGGGGTCCCCTTAAAATGAGATTTACGTTGGTGTGAAATAAAGTTTAAGAGGATTCTCTTTTAGTTTGTAGAAAATGATGGGTTGGGTAAAGGGGTTGAATTAAGTAATAGTTTGGTTGTTTTTATGACATCTTGCATGAGTTGGGATGGAAAGTTTAGTTAGTAATTAAAGTAGGAGGTTTAGTAAAAATGCCAGAAGGAAAAGTAAAATGGTTCAGTCAGAGGAAAAACTACGGCTTTATTGAGGTAGCAGGCGGAGATGATGTTTTTGTTCATTCGTCTGCACTTACAGAAGGTACGGATGTACTGAATGAAGGCGATAAAGTTGAGTTTGACATTGTCGAAGGGCAGAAGGGAAGAAAGGCTGAAAACGTAAAAAAGTTGGCTTAGTGATTTACTGAGATAATAAACTTTTAGCGTTCAATATATCGAAACCGTTTAATTAGAAAATAGCTCTAAGAAGAAAGGCGTTTGATTCATATAAATGAGTCTGAAAGTCATTTGTATGATATTTTATCGGTTACCGTATATTTGATGGTAATATTCTTTGTATTCTCCGGTAGTTACTTTGTTTACCCAATCTTGATTTTCTAAATACCAGTCGATTGTTTTCCGGAGTCCTTCTTCGAATTCGTGTTCCGGTTTCCAGGCTAAAGTTTTTTTGATTTTGGAACAATCCAGTGAATATCTGAAATCGTGCGCGTTACCCCGGGGGTCGACGATAAACCTGATAAGTTTATCGGGTTTCGAGTTAATAGTTTCGCGTTTCGAGGCTACCCTTCCCTTATCCTCCAGGATTTTGCAGATAAGTTTTACGACTGCTATGTTTTTCAGTTCGTTTTCTCCGCCGATGTTGTAAATTTCACCCGGTGTCCCTTTCCTCTCGACAAGATCAATAGCGCGACAATTATCTTCTACATGTAACCAATCTCTTACATTGGTTCCCTTTCCGTAAACCGGTAATTTTTTTCCTTCCATGGCGTTTTTTATCATAAGAGGTATTAATTTCTCCGGAAATTGATAAGGACCGTAGTTATTTGAACTTCTGGTAATTATGACCGGAAGTCCATATGCTTTGTAATAGGAGCGGCAAAGTAAGTCTGCCGCAGCTTTGCTTGCGGAGTAAGGACTGTTGGGCAAAAATGGAGAAGTTTCCGTGAATTTTCCTGTTTTGCCGAGCGTACCGTAGATTTCATCTGTAGAAATATGAATGAATCTGTTTCTGGTTTCCGGGTTCGAGTTTCGGGATAGCCAGTGAGTTCGGGCGGCTTCGAGTAAGACTTGAGTCCCTTTTATGTTTGTGTCTATGAAAGGTGTAGCATTGAGTATGCTTCTGTCTACGTGAGATTCGGCGGCGAAATTTATAATAATTTCAGGAATCATAAGTTTTGAGCCGTGAATTCTTTTCCCGATAACTTTTCCCTTCCAATATTCTCCGGAAAGAAGAGAGACTACAAGATTGCGGTCACAGATGTCGCCTTTAACGAAAAAGTATCTTGATTCGTTGTTCTTGGTTCCCGGTTTTTTAGTTCCGGAAGAAAAACCATATTTTTTCGCTATATCTTTAAGGTTTTCAAGGTTACCCGCATAGGTAAGTTTATCCAGATTTATGATTACTGCATTGTCGTAATTTTCCAGTTTGTAGCGGATAAAATTACTGCCGATGAATCCGGCTCCGCCCGTAACTAAAATAACCTCTGGATTAAGTACTTTAGTCATGTTCTTTGTAAATAAATGTGTTTTCAGCTTTCTTAAGATTCGGGAGATTTTTGTCTTTTTCTGATAAGACTGGTTTCTTATTAATAGGCCAGACAATACCGATTTCCGGATCGTTCCACAGGATACCTCTTTCGTGCTCCCTTGAGTATTCCTGACTTATCTTGTAAATTATTTCCGCTTTATCGCTCAAAACCAGAAAGCCATGGGCAAATCCTGCCGGAATAAAAAGCATATTTTTGTTTTCTTCGGATAGATAGTCTCCTGCCCATTTCCCATAGTAAGGAGAACTTCTTCTTATATCCACAGCAACGTCGAAGACTTTTCCTCTTGTGCACATTATCAATTTTGCCTGTTCCATCGGTGGTAATTGATAATGCAATCCCCGAAGTACATGTTTCTTTGATTTAGAATGGTTATCCTGCACGAAGTTTGTTTTTATTGCCGCTTTTTCGAAGGTTGATTTTTTATAAGTTTCGACGAAAAATCCCCTTGCATCCTCAAAAATTTCGGGAGTTATTAGGATTATGTCGGGAATTGAAAGTTTTTTAAATTTGAAGTTCATTTTGTATGTTTCTCGGTATTTTCGTTCGTATCCGGCTGTGTTTGTTCATTTATGAATTCCGCAAGCGATTCTTTCCAATGCGGCATTATGTCTAAATTTTGTAATTTAAGCATGTAATTTTCAAGCACAGATTTTTTTGGTCTTTTGGCAGCAGTTTTAAATTCATTACTTGTGATGCTTTTCAATTCGATGGTGTTATGGATTTTCATTTTCGGGTCTCGGTTTTTTGACTCCAGAATTATAACTTCTTCGTCTTTATTTTTCACCTCGTAACCTAGATTCATAAAGATTTCAAGAGCAAATTCGAACCATGAACAGAACCCTTGAGAAGAGCAATGGTATATTCCGTAAAAGTCGGTCGGTATCAATTTTTCTACTTGTCTTGCAACTTTTAATGCCCAGCTCGGAGAACCAAACTGGTCGTTGACAATCTGGATTTCTTTCCTTTTCTTGGCTAACTCGAACATTTTTTTAATGAAATTTTTTCCGTTTTTGCCGTAAAGCCATGCTATTCTAACTATGAAAAATTTGTTTAATTGCTCTTTTACGAAATTTTCTCCGAGGAGTTTTGATTTACCGTAGATTGTCAAAGGATTTGGAGAATCGTATTCGTAATAAGCGTCTTCTTTTTTTCCGTCGAAGACATAATCGGTGCTTATGTAACAAAATTTAGCGTCTATATTTCTTGCTGCTATTGCCAGATTTCTTGTTCCGAGTGCATTGACTTTAAAAGCTTTCGCTTTTTCTTTTTCGCATCCATCTACATCTGTGTATGCCGCAGAGTGGATTATTATCTGGGGTTTTGCATTTGTGATAAAATTATTTGAAGCTTTGAAATCCGTAATATCGAAATCTTTCTCATCCACAGGAATGATATTATAATTTCCGGATAGTATTTCGACAAATTCTGAGCCGAGTTGTCCTTCCGCTCCGGTAATTAGTATGTTTGATGATTTAATTTTTTTAAACACGTTTAAAGATATAAAAATAAAAAGCATTTGTCAATGGGATGAATAAAAGAATGAGTATCTTGGTTAATATAAGCGTATATATAAATATCTTCTTATTATGAAGAGATTGTTTTTTATTGAGCATGTATTATATTTTCTGTAAAATTCAAGTTTAATACTTAAAAGGGCCATCAAAAGCCATAAATTTTTATAAAAAAAGAAATCCCAACCCTTAAATCCTATTAATTGGCTCGCAACATGAAACTAATGTAATTCGCACAGGGACCATGAAGCACACAAAGATTTTTTTAAGCAAACAGCTGAATAAGAAAAGCAAAGAGCTTAATTGAGCAACTAATTTACTGGCAACTATTTTTGAGAGTTCTCTTTTTTTTTCATCCACCCTTTGTAAACAAGAGAAATTGGTATTAATACGGCATACCCAAGTACTAAAAGTATGGGAGCTAGAGTCAGAGATTCTCGTGCGAGGAATATGTAACCTATTATTATGGAAAGTATTCCGGCTGCGAAAATAATCGAGTTTGTTTTATTCCAGTAGAATTTATTGCCGTCTTTTCTTTTCAAAATTCCTCCCCTTTTTTCATTTTATGAGTTTGAATGCACCTTTATTTATTATATAAATGGAGACGTTTTTATATGAACTTTTGGACCCAAGCGATCCGGCAGTTAATTGAATATCTTTTAATCTTTCTTTATCTCTTGGATTTGAGATTAAATTACCCATCAAAATTGCGGCATCGTATCCCAGACAGGCATATCTATCCGGTTCTCTGTTGAAAACCAAATTAAATTCATCCAGAAATGATTTGGTCGGATGGAAGGGGCTGTCGGTAATTATGACTCCTTCCAGAGCAGATGCTTCAACCTGTTGGCTGAAGATTTCGTTTGATTTCCATTCGTCTGCCCCCAGAATTTGAGATCCAATGCCGCAGTATTTAATCTGGCTGGCAATGGCGGGTACATCGGAAGTGGTCGCAGGAATATATACGGCATCAGGCTGGCCGGCTTTTATAGTTTTTAGCTCATCCTGGAAGTCTCTTTTACCTTCTTTGTAGTAAATTGAGTTTATGATTGTTCCTCCCAACTCGTTTACTTTTGCCGAGAAAACGTTTTCAGATGTTTCCCCATAATCGGAATAGGGATACAATATGGAAAAGGTTCTGAGTCCAAGGCTGGAAATAGCATAATTGGCCATTGCTATTGCCTGTTGTTCTATTGTTCGATTGATTATATAGCTATTTTCTCCCGTAGAATCTATGAACTCCTTTGTGGCTGTCGGAGAAATATAGGGTATACCTACATAATCACAGAGACAGGCGATGGCGAAACTGTTTCGGGAGAAAAGAGGCCCGATAATGCCGGAAACTTTTTCCTGTTGTATGAGCCTGACTGCTTCTTTGTAACTTTTAACCGGATTTTCTTTTGTATCGACGTATAACGGAAAGAATTTATCCTTTGAGCCTATTTCTATACCATTTTTAACGGATATCGCGTCTTGCCTGTAACTTCCGGAGGTAGGCAGTAACACTCCAACTCGGATTCTACCTTTGTGACGAGAAATATATTTCGCCTTCCTCGCATATTCACTTCTCGGATAATTGCTTACGATTTCCGAGAAATACTTTTCGCTTTCGCTCTCTCTGCTCTCGCTCTGCAATTTTGTTGCGAGAGTGTACAAAAGAAAAGGCTTTATATCTTCCGAGACGTAGGTGACGGCTTTTTCAAGAGAACTTAAATCGGAAAGAGATGCCATTTCTTTTATGCTCTCATCCGTTTTTATTCCATAAGTACTTGCAGCAACGTAACTTATCAGAGCTTTCCCGTAATTTTCGGTTGCTTTGTTGATTTCTCCGAGATAGAACAGGGAATTGCCGGTTAGTTCTCTGGTCTCGCTTTTTTTTGTCACGGCTAAAAATAAATCATTCGCTTCTTTATATTTTTGTTCAGTATAAGCTTTCATTGCCTGTTCGTAGATTTTGCTTACGTCTTCCCGGGATGGCTGTATTTCTTTGGTGCAGTTGAATATATAAATTAATATAAAAACAAATAATAACTTCTTCATTGGGAAGAATTTACTTTTTTGATTTCATTTGTCAAGGGAAAAGGTTTTATGTTTTTGGATAATTTTTTTATTGTTTTGGGTTATAAATGGAGAATAATTTTTCCTTGACAGGGCTGTAGAGATATTTATATTAATCTTAATGAATGTAAGGCAAATATTACATAGTATAAATATCCTATCTCTTTACCTTCTGGCAATATTTTTTTTAGTTGGATTTTCTAAGTGTGAAAAATCCGGTATATTTGAAGATGATATTTTCTGGACGGAAGAGAATTCACCTGAAAAGATAGGAAGAATGGTCATTGATGATTTGTTTACCAGACCTGATTTGATGATGTATGTTACTGATTTTTGGACAGGCGTACATTATGCGGAAGCCTGCACCGGTTTTGGTGCGGCAAGATTGGCCGGTTTATTGAACGATACGGTAACCATTAATGAATTATCTGTTCGTTATATACAAGTAATAGAAGACAGCCTAGTTAAGGCTGCTAGTCATGTGGATGCGAATGTTTACGGTATATTGCCGTTTGAGTTGTATATGATAAACGGAGAAGAGAAATTTTTGCAACAGGGTCTTAAGTTGGCTGACGGGCAATGGAAGGATACCCTTGCGGACGGGTTGACAGCTCAAACAAGATATTGGGTTGACGATGTATGGATGATTGGCAGTTTGCAGGTTCAGGCATATAGAGTTACGGGAAATGAGATATATCTCGAAAGAGCGGCAAAAGAAATTGCTTCCTATTTGCAAAGATTGCAGCAGCCGAACGGTTTGTTTTTCCATGGGGAAAACGCTCCCTTTTTCTGGGGAAGAGGTAACGGTTGGGTGGCAGCGGGACTGGCCGAATTGTTATCCGAACTTCCTGAAAATAGTCCACATTATATATTGATATTAGAAGCGTATAAAAAAATGATGAATGCGTTACTCGAATATCAAGCTGAAGATGGCATGTGGAGACAGTTGATAGATGAAGAAAAATCCTGGAAAGAGACTTCGTCTACAGCAATGTTTGGTTACGCGATAACAGTGGGAGTTAAGAAAGGACTTTTACCAAGAGATAAATTTGCTCTCGCATATCAAAAAGCATGGAAAGCGTTGGTCGAATATATTGGAGAAGACGGAAAAGTGAGAGACGTTTGTGCCGGTACGGGTAAAGGGGATAATATGGATTATTATCTTAATCGTCCGCGCGAAACCGGAGACCTGCACGGACAGGCACCGATATTATGGTTTGCGTATAGTTTGCTGGCGCGTTATTGAAATCTGACCGCCGAAAAAAAACAACAAAAAACTCTCACATGTAGAACATGTAGTCCATATAGAAATAAAATATCAAAAACTACAGGTGCTACATTCTCTACATGTAAAAAATGGTGTATGGGGTTGGGTTTTAAAGATAATATAATGTTTTTTTCTCTGTGAGCTCTGTGGCTCCGTGTGAGTATATTTTTTTGGTTATGGTGGGGTTGTGTTTATTTAATAGCCAGTGAATAAAGTAGTGCGGTTCCGAGAGGTAGAACTTTTTCATCGATATTGAACCCGGCGGTATGAAGCTTTGAATGTATCCCCTTTTTCTTGTTTGCTCCACCCATAAAGACGAAAGTACCGGGAATTTCCTCGAGATAATAGGCGAAATCTTCTCCGCCCATAATAGGATTTTCCATGAATTCGATATTCTTGAATAGACCCTTTGCGATTTCAACTAATTTTTTCGTTTTGTACGGGTCATTTATCGTCATCGGATATCCTCTATGATAGGAAAGTTTATAATCTATACCTAAAGAAAGGTTAAGTCCTTTAAGGATGTTTCCTATCCACTGGGGAGCTTTTTGCCATAATTCTTGTTCTATGGTTCGAATCGTTCCTTTCATTTTAACTTCTTCAGGGATTATATTAAATGCTGTTCCGCCGTGTACCGTGCATATTGAAATAACAAAAGGGTTTTGGGGGTTTGCTTTTCTGGATACAAGACCTTGAATTTGATTTATAAATAAAGAAGAGGCGTAAATTGGGTCTACTGATTTATGTGGTTCTGCCGCATGAGCGCCTTTCCCTCTTATCGTTATTTCCATTTCATCCGCTGCTGCCAGCATGATTCCGGATTTTAAAGTTAGTGTACCAATTTCCGATTCGGGGTCGATGTGAATTGCATAAATCTCCGATATGCCCTTTAAAGCGCCTTCTTCTATCATCCCTTTCGCTCCGCCGGGAATTTTTTCTTCGGAAGGCTGAAAGATGAATCTTATGGGAGGCGGATTTTTTGTCTCAATTAAAAGTTTTGCGGCACCAAGTAGCATTGCCATGTGGGTATCATGCCCGCATGCGTGCATATAACCTTTATTTTTAGACTTATAGGAAAGAGAATTTTCTTCATCGATGGGCAGAGCATCCATATCCGCGCGTAAAGCTATGCGATTTTTGCCTTTACCTAAATCTGCTATAAGTCCGGTTTTATTTAAAGTTTTTGGTTTAAGCCCCAGGGCTTTCAGCTCTTTTTCGACAAAATCATGTGTCCGGTTTTCCTTGAATGCGGGTTCGGGATGTCGATGAAGCTTTCGTCTTTTCTCTATTATATAATTTTCAATCGAATATGCTTTTTTGAGTGCGTTTTTCATTAATGTAATTTAGCAAAAAGTATACTTAAATCAAGGGTGTTTAGGCACGCAGATTTACGGAGGTTCTCAGGATTATTGTGAAATTATGAAAAATCATAATGAAGGGGAAGCGAGGTATCCTTGAGTTTTAAATTTAAATCTGCGTGACGTAAAGAAGCCTCTCCTATTCTACAGATATTTTTACTTTTTCTTCCTTGCTTTCGACTTCTACCAGAGTAAAACTTCCTTCTATTTTTTGTATTTCTTTTATTGCCTTTCTAATAAATATTTTAGCTTTTTTTGCGTCTTTTGCATCTTCGCCGATTTCAGGTATCAGAAAAGGCAAAATGTTGACAAGCGTTAAAGGCAGCTTTATGTTAACGTTGTCCTCTTCATTGTCACTTTCGACTTTTATGAGCAGTTTTTTCGGAATACCGGTTGCCTTTACGATATCTTTACTGTCTTTTACCCAGCAGCGAACAACTTCTTCTTCCCCAGTAATTTCCATTACCGGTTCGTCTCCTATTTGGGCTTCCTGCAAGACTTTAAGAATGCTGTCCCGCGGGATTTTTTTACTATTTTTTTCCCATGCTGAGTCACAAAATTCCGCAAATTCAATGGATTCTTCGACTAAAGTTTTTGGTACGTTTACCCTCACTTTTCTTCCCTCCTTTTCGATGACTTCTACGGTCAGAAAAGGTATGGCCAGGTTTAATAAAATCAACAGATTCATATTTCCTCCTTCAATTGTACTAATAGGATAATACAAAAAGTAAAATTTGTCAAGGCCCTTTTTGTCGTAAAGGTACGAAGATACAAAAAATGGTTATCTGTTCCGGGGTAAATTGGGTTTTAAATTTTTTTGAAATTATATTGACAATTATAGCAATTTTTATTATAGTTTAATTAAAGACAATTTGAACAAACTATTATAAGGAGGTTCTTTATGAGAAATAATTTAATTTTAGTTTTGCTGTTTTTTCTTTCGGGAGATTATCTCTTTGCTCAATCCCGGCCGTTCCCCCAAAATGTGGACTACCCCTACGGTTATCAAACCTCTGTAATTACCGCAGGCGATGTTCAGACTTTCTACAACAAATGGAAAAGTAGATTGCTCAAAAGATGTGGTGGAACGCTCCGTGTTTGTTGGGAGGATACGACACAAACGAGATCGGAAGGTATGGGTTACGGGATGTTGTTGACCGCATATTTCGGAGAGAAAGGAAAATTCGACAGCCTTTTCGCTTTTTATAAAAGTAAAAGAACAGGCACGGCACTTAATCTTATGGCATGGAATGTAACTTGCGGAGGTTTTATCGACCAGGGAAGCGCAACAGATGGTGACCTGGATGTAGCTTTTGCTTTGCTTGTCGCGTATGATCAATGGGGAGGGAACTACCTTATTGAAGCAGACAGTATAATATCAATTCTTAAAGATCATTATTTTGTTACTTGTGGTGCAGGTATTTACACGATGAAGCCGGGCGGTTACTTCGGTGGTTGTAGTTTGACGGATATATCATATTACACACCTGCCTTTTTCCGGATATTCGCGGCAGCAACTGGAGACGGTTTCTGGGATGATGTTGCGGACGATGCTTATACGATATTGGAAAACGGTGCCGATGGTACGACAGGATTGGTTCCGGACTGGCAATCTTATGACGGTATTCCCGGAGGAAACCCGCCTTCAGGAAGGGATGATTATTATCACTATGATGCCTGCAGGGTTCCGTGGAGGATGGCTCTGGATTACATCTGGAACGATGATTATATCGCTCAAAGCTGGTGTTATACAGTATCTGATTTCGCAAGTTCTATCGGAGCAGAAAATATAAGAGATGGATATGAGTTAGATGGAACAGTAGTAGGAACAAACAACAATAGTTCTTTTGTGGGGGGATTTGCGGTTGGTGGGATGTGTTACAGCCAGGCCATGGTCGATTCTTTTGCCTCAAGATTGTTGTATCTCGATGGTACGGGATCTGACAATCAGTATTTTAATCTTTCCCTTCGTTGTTTGTACTCGCTTGTTTTGACGGGAAATTTCTGGCAGCCCGACCTTTCGGGGGGTGGCGTTGAGGAGCCCGGGTCTTTGCCGGAAGGATTTTCTTTGGCTCAGAACTATCCCAATCCTTTTAGTGTGAAAACGACCATTGGGTATTCAATAAAGGAGGCGGGTTTTGTTAGGCTGGCAATTTATGATATTTCGGGCCGGGAGATAAAGTCATTGGTTAGAGAGGTAATGCCGGCCGGAAAACATACCGTTAATGTTGAATTAAATGACCTGGCTCCGGGCGTTTATTTTTATCAATTGAAAGCAGGCGGAAATACTATCGGGAAGAAGATGGCTTTTATCAGATGAACCCTATAAACAAAAATGAGGTTTTATAAAAAATATTGTAATTTTAATTGCGCTATTTTTTCTTTTGGGATGTTATACTTTTAGCCAAGTAAAACCATTTCCTCAAAATGTGGATTACCCTTACGGTTATCAAACCTCCGTAATTTCTACTGATACTATACAGAGTGCATACAATAGATGGAAGAGTTCTTATCTCAAAACCTGTAATGGAATGTATCGTGTTTGCATAGATGATACTACTAAAACCATCTCGGAAGGTATGGGATATGGTATGTTGTTAAGTGCATATTTCGGAGAAAAAGGAGTTTTTGACAGTCTTTTCGCTTTCTATAAAAGCAAAAGAACAAGTAAGGCACATAATCTTATGGCCTGGGAAGTAACTTGTACGGGTATTGCAGATTCCGGAAGTGCTACTGATGGTGATATAGATGTGGCTTTTGCTTTGATTGTAGCGCATTCTCAATGGAAAGAAGACTACCTTATTGAAGCGGACAGTATATTAACGATTCTTAAAGATAATTATTTTGTTGATACTTGTGATGGTGGTGGTATTTATGTGATGAAGCCGGGTGGTCATTGGGGTGGTTGTGATGTTACGGATATATCATATTACACACCTGCTTACTTTCGTGTATTTGCAGAAAAAACGGAAGACCCTTTCTGGGATACCGTGGCAGAGGATGCTTATACAATATTGTACAACAGTGCCAATGATATAACGGGATTGGTTCCGGATTGGCAATCATATGACGGTGTCCCCGGAGGAACTTCAAATTGGGAATGGATAGATTATTATCGCTATGATGCCTGTAGAACACCATGGAGGATGGCTCTGGATTACCTCTGGAATGGCAATGCGAGTGTTCGGAACTGGTGTGTTAAAATATCAGACTTCGCTTATTCTATCGGACCGGATAGTATAGTAGATGGATATAATCTGGATGGTACACCCAGGGGGCAGTATAATAATAGTCCATTCGTGGGGGGATTTGCGGTTGGCTCGATGTGTAATAGTCAGTCCATTGTCGATGATTTTGCTTCAAGATTGTTGTATCTTGATAGTGTTGACTATGACAATCAGTATTTTAATCTTTCCCTTCGTTGTTTGTACATGCTTGTATTGACAGGGAATTTTTGGAAGCCTGGTACGGCGAATGTCCATATAGATTGGACTGATTAATCGGAAAGTAACTACGTGAAAGCATATTATTTAATTGGATACAAATGATTCATCTTCCGGGAATTATTGCTGTGAAATCGATATTGGTAATTGTTCCGTCGGCTTCAAAAGATGATTCTGATGAAATAGTATGAGGATATGCTGTCAAGCACGATAACGAAGAATTGGTTTGAAGACTGGTCTGATGAATACGACAGCACTTTAGGTAAAGTTAAGCGCCATCATAAATTATTGGATCTGGTAGTTAAATCAGCTGCCGTGAAGGATGGCGACAGAGTGCTTGATATCGGATGCGGTACGGGATTGCTATCGCTGAAATTTCTCGCGAAAGCGGATTGTCTTATTTGGGGCATAGACAATTCTCCCGAAATGCTTCGAATTTTTAAAATTAAAATCGACAAATTAAAACTTTCCGGGAAAATTTTTTGCAAACTCGAAGACACCGAAAGCCTCGATTTCGAAGACAGAAAGTTCGATATAATTGCTTCGACTGTAACACTTCATCACGTAAAAAATAAATTACCGGTTATCAAAAAGATTTATAAGCTTTTAAAGCCGGGCGGCAAGTTCGTTCTCGGCGATATCGATGTAGATACCACCGGAAATTTGGAGAATCCAAAACGTTTGTTGAGAATTATCGATTTTTTGAAGGAAGAATTTGTTCTGGCATTAAAAGAAGGTGGAGTTAAAGCATTCAGTAGAATGTATGATAACGGAAAAAAACACATCTTGAACGATGGCGAGTACTGCATTAGTTTCAAACAATGGAAGGAAATCTGCAGGAAGGCTGGATTTAAGAAAATTACGATAAAACCATTGCCCGGATTCAAATGGTTTAAGGTTCTGGTTGTTGTTAAATAGTGACTTTATAAAGATGCTGTTAGCTTTTGGTCTTTGGTTATTAGTGAAAAAATAATTGCACATGTAGGCCATATAGAAGTAAAAAAACTACAAGTTCTACATGTGATGAAAATAGCTCTTAGCCTTTTGCCTTTAGCTTTTAGCTAAGAAAAATATATAAACTTTGTGTTCTTTGTGTCTCCGTGTGAGTAACTCAGTCATAAGTTACTTGTCACTGGTCATTAGTAAAAAAAACAAAACAACAAAAAATCCTTTTTAATCTGCGTTCATCTGCGTTCCATTTTCTTTGTGTCTTAGTGTCTTTGTGGCGAAGTTAAGTTTTATGCGAATAAATATGCAAGTATGCATATTCCTGTAAAAAGCAGGATTGTAGGGATTATTCCGAAGACAGGTAAAAAGATAAAAGAAAATAGCAACGCTCCGATACTTCCGCCGATAAGGTCAAAGGCGTAAACGGAAGGCGCGGCACTATATTTTACTTTTTTGTTTTCGAGTATCATCCCGGCAGTTGTATAGGTCAATCCGACAACCGAACCGCAAACGAAGCTTATAAATGGTATCAGCAAAAATACAAAGAAGAGAGTACTTTCTATCTGAAGAATTATAAATTGAACGGATAGCAGTATTCCCAGAATAAGGAAAGGAGTTTTTAATTTGCTCTGCAGCTTTAGTTTCTCCGAGAAATAAGTCCCGATGCCGACCCCGAACATAAATAGCCCCGTTATTAACCCTATAAGATGATATACGTTTCCGTATATAATCTGAAGGCTTAAGATGCAGCAGTAACTGATGCCGATAGAGAGAGCACCTATAAGAGATACCCGAAAGCCCGTTTTTCTAAAGATTATTGGTATGGGAAGGAATAAAAGTATCAGTAAAACCGGAGTTTTAAAGAGAGATTTTAGAAATTTTGCTTTATTGCCATGTTTTTCCAGGTAAATTAAAAGCGAGAGGAGAAAAGCCCTCGGTTTTTTGTCCGTGTTAAATCCTATAAAATTATTGTTTAACTGATTTTCGATTTCTCTGATTCTGAAGATTGGCAGAGATGATATTATTATGTATTCGTCCAGGTATTGAAGGTTTAAATTTTTTAATTCGTCTTTCGTTCTTTTTTCTTCATAGGTAAGAGGAGTTTTAGAAAAAACCAATCTTAGATTGTAACCCGGAATAAGAAAGTGATAGGAGAATGCAAATCTGTAGGTCCAGAAGATTAACGAATTGTAATCCAGGATTGTTTCGTTTAAGTAATCCTCTCCGGAGGAAATCGAGAAGGAAATTACTCCCTCGTTGCTTATTTTTTCCGATAGAAGTTTGCAGAATTCCTGAGAATAAAAACGGTTACTTGATACCGAAAGAGGGTCTCCGACTCCAAGAAATATTGCGTCGAACTTCTTATTGGTTTTCTTCAGGAAAAGTCTGGGGTCGGAAGCTATAAAGTTTATCTTTTTTGACAACTCTTTATCGATATTTGTTTGTAGTATTTTCTGCAGTTTGACATCCGGATGAACCATTGTGAAATTTTTATATTTTGAAAGTTCACTTATTTCCTCAGGTGATGCGATTCCCAGGTAAAGTATGTTTTCTTTTTTACCCGGAGAAAGTAGGATAGGTAAGTGAATAAATTCCGAGGTCGTTATATCCGGATAGGTATATGAGAGGACTCCGTTTGAAAAGAGAGAATGCTGCTCATCCTTGCTTATTTCCATGTATCTTCCGTATTTGGTTTCAATAATATCGTCGACTTTGAAACCTGCGTATAGTTTTTCGTAAGTTTTCTTTATCGAATTTTCAAAGCCGGGAAAGAGGAAAAGGGCAAGGAAAATTAAAATTACAGGGATAAATTTTTTACTTTTCAATAATACAACCGGTAATATAAAAACGGCGCTTACAATAAGAATATTCTTTGTCGGTGAAAATAAAGATACAAATAGATATGAAAAGAGAATTCCACCCAGAAGATCTCCTAACGATTCAAAAATGTATGGCCTTGTTATTCCTTTTAACTCGCTTTCGGATAAACGGGAAAATTTTTTCTGACCCAGAGCGAATATAAGACCAAAGTTTAAATAGATAGGGAGAAAAAGTAGTGAGGTTTCCATAAAAAGGAGAGAGAAACTAAAAAATTCTCCGGGTTCATAACCCAGGATTCCGGGCAGAAACCGAAGAGCATATATGGAGATAGGTAAATATAATGCAAGAATCAAAAAAGGTAAGTAAAGCTTTTCTTCGTTGATTTTTCTGCCCCAAAGAGACCCTATTCCCACACCAGCCAGCCAGAAGGATATGACCAATCCAAAAGTTAACTCGTTACCTTGAAATATCATATATATTTCACGAATCAGTATATTCTGTGTTAGAACGGAAAGAATTCCCGAAAGAAAGAGGAAAAATAATAACAATTTAATGCGTTATTTTCGAAACGATTTCTTCGATTTGGTTGTCGGCAATTGGCTTTCCTTCTCTGGAGACGAGGGCTATCGAAATATCGGTGTTCGTCATCTCTATTCTTGATAGAGTTATATTGAATTTACTGCAGAATTTAAGTAGCTTTCCGGAGAGGATTTTTTCTTTAGGTGAGATAAATATAATTATCGTTCCGTTTTCTGTCGGTAAATCTTCATATAAGATTTCGCTCTTTTTATGTTTCTTTAATAGTTTCTGTATGGTTTCCAGGATTCTTGTTATATCAGAGGTAGAGGTGCTTATTCTCCAGAAATCTTCCAGGGAATAATAGATTTTCTTTATTTGCTTTTCCGGAACATTCGGAAAATTCTTGATGACCGTTTCTATCTTTTCCGAGTCCATTTCTCTCATTCCTTCGTCGAAATCTCGGATTTTACCCAGAACTCCGATAAGAACTTCTTTTGTTTTCTGATATAATTCAGAGAGGGCTTCAAACTGGTCAAGCTCGGCTTTTATATCGAATATTAGCAGACTGGCATTACCCTGTTCTCTCGGCTGATGTGAAGAAAGAAGGGTTAGCCCCGTAATTTTATTGAACCCGGTTACTATTTTCCTGCTTTTTCTTTCTGCATCTTCTTTTTGGGTTACTATCAGGATTTTAAACTCAAGAAAGAACTCCGTTGAGTTCGTAAGCGAAAAATAAACCTGAGGTTTTCCGCTTTTTCCGAATTCCTTGATTAGACGCGGAATTATGGCACGTAAGTAATGTTCTAAACCTATGGGCGCTTTGGCTGCTTTTCCGCTGTCTTCTCTTCCTTTTTGATGTATTCTTTTCAAGACTCTTCTTATTCTTTCGTGAGATGGAAACGAATAGGCTTTGCCATCTCTGTCGTTTAGCTCTATTCTTGCGATAAGTATTCTTTCGGGACTGGTAAATTCCTTGTTATATATGATTCTCGAGTCAGGAAGAACGAAGGAGATTGTATCAAGTATCACTTTAAGAGGCATATCTTTTTCGTATACGCCTACGGTTATACAGGTGAGGTTTTCTTTGATTGTTTTTATGTTTTTCGTATAAATTTGAGCTTTGCCGTTTGTTTTTATCACTTCTTTGTGTACCCTGTAATTTGTGATTATCTGTTCCGCTAAATCTTCCGGCTTTCTTTCCGTGATATAAGCTTTTGTGCGGGAGGCGAAGAACTTAAAAGCCTCTCCTTCCGGACCTAAAAGATCGTGTATGAAATCCTCTTTGCATTCTTTTGTTATCAGGTTTATGACTTTCGAATAAACTTCGAGCCGCTTTGATTCTATTGAGAGAAGCAATCTTTTTGCAAGGCTTCCTACCGATATGTTCATAATGTTGTCAATCAATTCTCTTTTGTCTTGTTGGAATTTTCTTAGTGCGGGTTCGTTGTTAATCTCTATTACAAATATTATGATTCCAAGTTTGTTTTTGTTTATTTCTATAGTGGTTCCGGTCTCATAAGATATATTCCAGCCTTTCCCGTGAATTGTTCCGAGAATGGCGGTTGAAAGCCCAGGCCAATCGTTTGCAATAACTCCCATGGAGAAGTAAAAAGGATAAGAAGGATTTTTGGGTATATTACTTTTGTATATCTGAGTCTCCGAAGGTTCTTCTCTCCATTTGTCGATTAATTTTTCTACTATCTTTTTTTCTTCTTCAATCGGGAAAAATTCCCGGGTTTGTTCATAAGTATTTTTTTTCATCAGTGAGTCATTGCATAAATGTATATGTTTATGCCCATTTGCAAAGCTTTTTCTCTTAGTTCTTCGGGGTCTTTATACACGGAAGGAGATGCCCATCCATCCGAAATATTGCTGTTGTATGTGTAAAAGAGCGCAAGCCTTCCTTTTAAGAATAACCCGTAGCCTATCGGGGCCCCTTTATAATGTTCATGTATTTTAGGTAAGCCTTCCGGTAATTTATAAAATATTTTGTAAATTTCATGGTCTATGGGTAGTTGTATTAATTTATGTTTGGGGAAAGCTTTTTTTATTTCTCCCTGGAAGTATTCGTTCATACCGTAATCGTCATCCACATAAATAAAACCCCCATTCCAGAGATAATTTCTAAGGCTTTCCAACTCTGTTTTTGAGAGTTCTATTTTGCCGTGTCCGGTAATAAAGAGAAATGGATACAGGTATATTTCGGAATCTTTTAAGGATAATATCACTTCTTTTTCCGGTATTTTAAGTCCGGTTCTGTTATTTATTGCTTTCGCAAGATTAGGAATAATATCCGGGTCATTGTACCAGTCTCCGCCCGAGTATTTGACTCTTACGATTGAAGGATTGATCAAAGAAATAATAAAGAAATAAATCATAGTTATCCACGCGGGTGATAAGAAGAAAGTATGTCTCGAAGATAATTTCTGTCAACGTGCGTGTATATTTGGGTGGTAGAGATGTCCGAGTGTCCTAAAAGGAGTTGAACTGTCCGCAAAGTCGCTCCTCTTTCGAGTAAATGAGTCGCAAAAGAATGTCGAAGCGTATGAGGAGAGAGCTGTTTTTTTATTCCGCTTTTTACGAGGTATTGTTGAAAAATATTCCAGAGGCACATCCTGGAGAGTTTATTTCCTCTTCTTGTCAGGAAAAGAAAAGAAGAATTTTTTTTGTCAAGGGCAGGTCTTGCTCCGTTTATGTATTTAATAATAGCTTTTTTTGCTTCGCTTCCAAGAGGTATTATTCTTTCTTTGCTTCCTTTCCCTTTGACCCGTATAAAGTCTTCTTTCAGAAACAGATCTTCTTTTCGTAGATTGAGGAGTTCCGAAACTCGTAAACCGCATCCGTAGAGTAATTCCAGAATTGCCCTGTCTCTTATGGAATATTTGACCACGCCGTTTACGCTTTCAATCAATACTGCGGCTTCATCGGTGGAGAGGAATTTGGGCAATCTTCTTTCTATCTTCGGAGATAGAATATCGTTCATCGGAGTCTGGTCTATTAATCCTTCTCCGACCCAGAAAAGAAAAAACATCCTTAAAGACGATAATTTTCTTGCGACAGTAGCGGCGGAGAAATTTGAACCATGCAGATTGTCGATGTAACTCTGTATGTCTTCTTTGTTAATGTCTTTGATGTCCTTTTTTGTTTCCTCTATAAATGAAAGCACATCACTTTTGTAACTTTCTACGGTGTTCTGAGAGAGTCCTCTTTCCGCCTGAAGATAATAAACGAAGTCTTCAATAAGATTTTTTTCACTGTTCATTTACTGTTCATTTATAGTGAAAGAAGTAAGTTCCCAGGTTGCGGAATCGGGCAGTATTATCTTTCTTATAAGTCCGATATCGGGCGCGAACCATTCATATTGAATCAGAGAATCTGTGTCTTCAATGGTTGTTCTTCTTATGCGGTAAACATTTTCGTAGCTCGCCGAGTTTAAAACGATAGAAGTACTTATAACAGAGTCTACTGATATTGAGAAATATTTTTTGACCGTATCTCCTTCATAAACTGAAGAAAGATTAAATTCTCTCTGCCAATTTTCTCCTTCAATAGGGGGCAATAAGAGATATGGTTCATATATTCTTCCGAAAGGGATTCTTTCTCCTTCGTAAGTAATGGTTAATTCTCTTACCCTATTTACGATGCCGGATTTTCTTTCGAAGTATTGTATATCGCCGCCTACGTCAACTTGAAAAAAAGAGTCTTCCTCGGTTACCCTCATTACAAGCTGATAATTATTGTCCGCTTTTATTTCATATAGCCAATTATTTCCTACTGCTAAGGGAAAATAATCGGCTGTCATTCTTGTCGAAAAGGGATTTTCACATCCTAAAGCCAATGCCAATATCAAGGAAGTCAGAACCCACTTTACCATTAAAAGCCTCCCTTAGGGAAAATCCGATCTGGAAAGACGGATTATCCGCTGGAAACAAATATGCAAAACGTACTAAGAATATCGGAGAGTAACCACTTTCCGAAAACTCTTCTCGTATCTTTTGGCCTCTTATGGCTCCTATTTCAGGTAAAATTGTAAAATTTTTACCGAGAAAAAATTCCTTGCCTGTAGCAATTCCATGGAGTCTTACTTCATAGTTGGTTTTACTGTAGTATGAAGCCATAAAATCGTAGTTGACTTTATATTTTCCACCGACCATTATGGAAAATCCTGATGGGGTATCAAGCGATGCGGTTCCCTGCGGAACAGAAGAACTTACAAATAAATTAAAGCCAAGGAGTAAAAATATACTCATAACTGAATATTAAAGGACTATTTAAATTTGTCAACTGTTGAAAAATTTTACTATTTAGCCACAAAGACACGAAGACACAAAGTCATACCCCCAACCCTTAATTTTTACCACAGAGGACACCCTGATACGGTTGTTCCTCCCTACAGGGCAGGCAGAGAAAAACAAAAAACACAGAGAGCGCAGAGCATAAAGTGTAGCGTTGGTTAAAACCCATCCCACAACCCATTTTTTGGCATGTGGAAAATGTAGAACTTGTAGTTTTTCTTTTTTTATTTTTATATGGTCTACATGCCCTACATGTGGAAACATTTTGTATAATCACTACGGGGCTTGACTTTTTGTATCTTCATCTTTAGAATAGAAAAAAGGAGGATTTTAATGTTTGGACCCATCGGATGGCCCGAAATAATAGTTATATTGATTATTGCCCTCTTGTTGTTCGGAGCAAAAAGATTGCCTGAAATAGGTAAATCTATGGGGAAGGCAATCCGGGAATTCAAAAAATCTTTCAAAGATGTGACAGACGAGTTAGATGAGGATGAGCTAAGCAAACCCGAAGAAAAAAATACTCAAAATAAATAACTCTGTGCTGTTTTTGGTCAATTATAATTTGAAGTTGTAATAGTTTGAGACAATGATATGTGATTCTCACTGTCATCTCCAGGACCGCAGATTTAAGCATGAAATTGAAAAAGTTATCCGTGATGCAAGAGAAGCTGGCGTTGGAAAAATATTGGTACCGGGATGGGATCTACGCTCGAGCAGGGAAGCGATAGAAATTTCCAACAAGTTCGATAATGTTTTTGCGGCTTGCGGCGTACATCCTCATGATGCGAAATTTTATGACAGTACTGTTGAGAATAAAATAATAGAACTTACCGGAAATAAAAATGTGGTTGCTGTCGGCGAAATCGGTCTTGATTACTATCGGAACCTTTCTCCGAAAGAAATGCAGATAGATGCCTTTAAGAGGCAGCTTAAAATTGCTGAGAAAGGGAATCTTCCTGTGATTATTCATACGAGAGATTCGATTGGTGATACGATTAAAATTGTGAAGGAATTTAACTGCAGGGGAGTTTTTCACGCTTTTAATTATTCGAAGGAGATTGCAGAAAAAATCGTTTCGATGGGTTTTTATGTCGGTATAGGAGGAGTTGTTACTTACCCGAATAGCTGTATCTCCGTGGCTTTAAAAGAGATTTCTCTTGATTGTATTTTAGTGGAGACGGACGCGCCTTATCTGACTCCGCACCCCCATCGCGGAAAAAGAAACGAACCCGCTTTTACAACGTATGTGCTTAAAAGAATCGCGGAAATAAAATCCAAACCCTTTGCTGAAGTGGCGGATAGAATATATAAGAATACTGTAGAACTATTTGGCATCTAAGTGGTGGTTTTTTCCTTGGAAGTTAAATATCGGAAATTAAAGGGCGAAATGGTTAAATTAGGGGTTGGGATTTAGCAAAAAAATTAATAAAAAAATCCTGTAAATCCTTTTTTTATCCTGTCTAAATATTCGGTGTTGTGAGGTGGGTTTTAAACAAACTAAAATATAGTTTCCTGTTTTTGTGCTCTCAGTGCCTTTGTGGCAAAATAAATTTTTGAATTTTTATTTGTATTTTTGCATTTTCGTATTTGATTTTTAAATTATTATGAGGCTTTGTCATTAAAGGCTTTCTGTACGTTCTTTCTTGTCTGTATATTCTATGATTTAAAAAAACAAGAAAACCCCTTGACAAATTCGCAAAAATGACTATACTTGCTTTGTGAAACAAAGTACTTTGCAAAAAGGAGGCTTTTATGGAAAGGAGTGAAGCAAAAAAAAGTATCGAAGATATTAAAAAAATGCTCAAGGAGACCAAGGAAGAGGCGAAGCTCGCCAGAAGAAATTATGTCGATTATCAGCTGTTGTGGGGAATTCTTGTTCTTGTTGGGATAGGCTTAAATATTTTATTTTTGAACTTGAGGGTTTTCACCTGGATAACAATTGGTTGGTTTTTGCTTATGGGTATAGGAATATTCCTATCTTACAGGATAGGAAAAAGACAGTTCCGGGAAACAGGTATTACGACATTTGTATCTAAGGTGATCGTGAAGATATGGTTAAGTACCGGTATTGGGATGATGCTTGTTGTTCTCTTTGCATACGTATCTCCGGCTTTTAATCCCGCATTGATACCAGCTTTTTTGGCGATATTGGTTGGTATTGCGCTCTTTGTTGAGTCTTTCCTGTGTTCCTGGATACTCTTGTCTTTTGCTGCTCCACTCTGGTGGGTTGGAGCAATAGTGATGGCTGTCTATCCCGAAAATTCTCTTTATTTCTATGCCGGGCTAATTGTGCTTACCTACATTATTCCTGCAATTCTGGTAAAGGTTAAAGGTTGACAAATTCTAAAAAAGGAGGTTGTGAAAATGGATAAAATAGACGCAGAAAGAAGTTTGGGAGAGATAAGGAAACATTTAAGGGAGACTGAGGAAGAGCTCAGGAAAACGGGTATATATGCTATAGATATACAATTGCTCTGGGGTTTTCTTGTCCTTCTGGGTCTTGGGATGACGGTTCTGTTTGATAAGCTTGCCTGGTATAAGCTTATATGGATTGGCTGGATTTGTATAATGTTTTCAGGTTGGTTATTCGGTTATAGAATTTCAAAGAGGATTTCGGAGGCGACTGGTTTTACGTCTTTCGCCGGCAGGATAGTAAAGGCGGTCTGGCTTGGGATTACTATCTGTCTTACGTTAAATATGATTATAGGATGGTTCTCTAGGGGTAGAGCTTTTTCCTTGGCTTCTATTGCTATGTTTGTAGGTATCGGGTTCTTTGTGGAAGCTTTTGTTTCATGGAAGGAATTCTTGATTGCTGCTGTTCTTTACTGGCTTGGAGCAATAATTGTCGGTTTATATCCTAAGATAAGTATCTTTGTTTTTGTTTTTCTTATCTTCGTAACTATGATAATTCCCGGAATTATTGTCAAAATCCGGTTTAGAGGGAAAGAAATATAAATGGGCGATTTTAATCCTGCGGAAGTAAATAGACTAATTCATGCACCGATAAGACTTGGGATTATGACTATATTGAACTCGGTCGAAGAAGTAAACTTCAATTATTTAAAAAATAAACTCAAAGTCACTGATGGGAATCTAAGCAGTCATATGGAAAAACTGGAAAAGGCGGGGTACTTAAAAATAAAAAAAATGTTCGCAGATAAAAAGCCTCTTACTGTCTACAGGGTAACGGATAAAGGAAGAAAAGCATTCAGGGACTACATCGAACATCTGGAAAAAGTTATAGGGAGAGAATGAAAATGAGAAAAATAACATTTGGCATTTTGCTGTTGATACCAATAGTCCTTCTGGCGGAAACAATTATTGAAGGAAAAGTAATAAATGAAAAAGGGGAAGCTCTCGAGGGAGTAAACGTATTCCTGGAAGGAACGCTTGATGGCGCATCTACGGATGAGAACGGTGAATTTGAATTTATTGCGGAAGAGACCGGAAAGTATAATCTGCTGATTCGAATAATGGGGTATAGAGAATTTAAAAGAGATTTATCTCTTCTGGGAGCTACAATTGAGATAGAGGCGGTTTTAAAAGAAGAGATGCTTACAAGCAGGGGAATTACAGTCAGAGCGTCTTCCTTCACAACTGGTGAAGAAAATGGCGTTACGCTTACGCCGCTTGAGGTTGTTATGACTCCTGGAGCTGCAGCAGACATATGCTGGGCAATAAAATCCTTTCCTGGTGTACAGCAAGTCGAAGAAGGGGCGGGATTATTCGTCAGGGGAGGCGAGGTGAGTGAAACAAAGTTTATTCTTGATGGAGCGAATGTGTATCATCCTTATAGATATGAATCACCGACAGGTGGATTTTTTGGAACCTTTGCTCCTTTTCTTTTAAATGGTACTTTTTTCTCCTCGGGAGGCTTCGGAGCCGAATATGGCAATGCTTTATCCGGAGTGCTGTCGATGGAAAGCCTTAGTTTACCGCCGGAGAGGACTATCTCACTTGGAATGGGACTTGGGAATTTATCGGCGATGGGACGCATTCCCTTGAGCAATAATTTTGGGATTAATTTTTCCGGAAATCACAGCAATACGAAATTGCTTTTTGATTTTAATGATGTTGAAGGTAGCTTCACAGAGTATCCTTTTTCGTATGACTTGAATCTAAATCTTGCGTGGAGGTATTCCGAAAAAGGTCTGGCTAAAGCATTCTTCTTTAGAGAGAAAGATAATGTTGGTGTTTCTCTGCAGGACCCCGTATGGGGTGCTAATTATCATGGGACAGAGTTGAGCAATCTTTATAACTTAAAAATAGATCATGCGGTTTCCGATAATAGTTTTCTTAAGTTTAATGTGTCGCGTACCGATTTCGAAAAGCAAATGGAAATAATTGCCGGAGATGAATATGTGCTTGATTTAATAACTACGGATGAGATTAACCAGACAAAAGTTATGCTGGAGAAAGAGACTTGGATGTTCTTAAAAGTCGGTGGCAATCTTGAACAAAGAAAAAGTTATTTTAGCGGTTTTACACCTTCCGAGGAAGACACATTCGACCCTTCGGTTCCCAGTAATTATTATGACAGAGAATACAGAAGTTATATCGGTTCTATTTTTATGGAAGAAACAAGCTTCTTTCCTTATAATTTATCTCTAACCTCGGGAATAAGGTTTGATCGCGATTCGAAAAGCTCTAAAAATACTTTCGACCCAAGATTTTCTTTAGCCTGGAAAGCGGCGGAAGAAATCACTTTATCCTTAGCGACAGGGGCGTTCCACCAATTTTACGAACCATGGAGATATGATCCTGATTATGGAAATCCTGATTTGGATCCAATGGAAGCAAGGCACTATATTGTTTCCGGAACTTGGGAGAATAATGGTGGGATGATAAGATTGGAAGGCTATTATAAAGACTATGATAAATTGCTTAAAGAAGATGATTCGCTGAATTATATTTCTTCAGGGTCCGGTTATGCGAAGGGAGTTGATTTTTTTATAAAGAAGAGTTTTGAAAAACTTGAGGGAAGGGTCTCCTATTCTTATCTCGTAGCGAGAAGAAATTGGGAAGATTATCCTTACCTTGCTTCCCCTGATTTTGATATTACGCATAATTTGACCGCGATTTTAAATGTTAGCCCAATTCCTGTTTTTAGTGTAGGAGCAAAGTATATGTATGCAACAGGCAAACCTTTTACTCCTTCAGGCGAAGAGTTTTTTTCGGATCGCCTTCCTTCTTATTGGACGCTTGATCTTAGTGCTTTTTATCTGCACTCTTTCTTTTCCGGCAATCTAACGGTTTTCTACTTTTCTGTAAATAACGTTACGAACAGGAATAACATTTTGGGTTACTACAATGGTGACAAGAATGAACCTATCAGGAGTTATTATAACAGGCTTTATTACTTTGGCGTTTCTTTTCAAATTTAAAAGGAGGTTAATATGAAGAAAGTTTTGTTGGTAATGTTTATTGTTTTTGTTACTATCGGTATTAAGGCAAAGGAAAGGGCAACGGTTGATAAACATATACTCGCGATTAAATCCGAGCAGCGGGATGCTGTTGATAAAGGAGATCTGGAAAAATTAAAAGAAATTTCGTCAAAGTTAGAACGGCTTTCTACTTTTGGCGATAAAGAATGGCTGGTTAATTATTATCTTGCTTTAAACAGTTATAGAATCAGTACGATTGCATATGACAATAAGGAAATGAGCGAAAAGTATATTGAATCGGCAAAAGAAACAATCCGGAAATCAATAAAAGACAAAGACGATTTTGTCGAATCTCATGCGCTGTTTTCTTCTATTCTTGGAATCGAAATAGGTTTTAAACCGCATCTCGGAATGATAAACGGAATGCAATCAGGGAAAGAAATCGAAGTAGCGAGGAAGTTAGCTCCGGAAAACCCAAGAGTCTATCTTATTGATGGAATAGGTAAATTGTATACTCCAAAGATGTTTGGAGGTGGGGTAGATAAGGCGATGGAACTTTTCGAGAAAGCTGCAGAGCTATTCGAAAAAGAAGCAGATAAAGGTATTTATCCTGATTGGGGAAAAGATGAAGTTTATGTCTGGCTTGGAAATGCGTATAAAGAGAAAAAAGAGGATTCGACTGCAACTATTTTATATAAAAAAGCGCTCCAAGTAAATCCTGATTGCGGATGGGCCAAAGATATTCTTAAAAAAGATAGTTTGAAGTCTACAGAGAAGCAACTACCTGACGACTCCGTAAATTACAAGTGAATTGAGTAACTTTATGCTTGTCCCTGCGGAATAAGAAAAATTATCTGATGAACTCTATTCCGCCGGGCAGGCAGGTTTTACACTTGACTTCCCGCAACTCCAAATATTTTGACAGGATTAACTGGATTCACAGGATTTTTTGTTGTTTAAAAAACCACCCACATCCCTGAATTTTTTTAACATGTAGGACATGTAGTTAATGTAAAAATGTTAATAAAAAGAATAAAAACTACAGGTTCTACATTTTCTACATGTTAAAAAGTGGTGTGTGGAGTTGGGTTTCGCGGGTAGCGGATAGCTATTTTATTTACTGTCCCTTTATCATGGGGACGAATCTTACCGGTATAATACTTTTCTCCGTTATCCCTGCAGAATCTTTTGTTATAAGAATTAACTCCTGATAGAAAGACCCTACCGGTATTACCATTCTTCCTCCGACAGCGAGTTGTTCAAGAAGCAAAGGAGGTATTTTTTCGGGAGCGCAGGTTACGATGATTCCATCAAAAGGAGCGTGTTCTTTCCATCCTTTATATCCATCGCCGGCTTTCACCCGCACATTTTTGTATCCAAGATTGTCCAGCCTTTTTTTAGCCGAGTTCGCAAGCCCGGCAATTATTTCTATTGTAAAGACAGAATCGGCAAGGAGAGAGAGTACTGCTGCTTGATACCCGGAACCGGTTCCTACTTCAAGGACCCTATCATTCTTTTTTACATCCAGGAGTTCCGTCATGATTGCCACTATATAAGGCTGCGAAATCGTTTGCTCGTAACCAATTGGGAGAGGGTAGTCTCCGTATGCAAATTGCATAAGTTCTGCAGGAACAAAAAGGTGTCTTTCTACTGTAAGCATGGCATCTATAACGAGTGAATCACTTATTCCTCTCGCAATTATCTGTTCTTCAACCATTTTTTGGCGCAAATTGGCGAAGTCGTAACTTGTGTCTTTCGTCGCAGAAATAATTAATATGAAGAGTAACATCATAAACTTTCAGGCCATAAGGTTTTTCCGGTATTGTTATTTTTCCCTGCTGGGCAAGTTAAGACGCAAATTTTAGGATTTAAGGTTTGGAGAATTTTTAGTTTTATTAAAGTAATAAATAAAAATCCTTTTTTATCTGCGTTAATCTGCGTCCCATTATCTTTGCTCTTTCTGTGTTTCAACGGTTCTAATGCTCGTATTCCGAAAGTTTTTTTATCCTTTTAAGCATATTCGGATGAGTGCTTAAAACCTCAAGCAGTCTATCGGAAAAACTTACTTCTATTTTTCTCGAATAAAAACTTTGAAGTTCGGCAGCGTCTATCGTTCCGCTTCTATCAATATCTACCTGCGCGAGTTCTCTTATTTCTTTGATTGCCCTAGAAGGGTCGTTTACGAAAAAGGCTTTTAATCCTTCTACGTCTTTTATTGCTTGTTTACTGGTTCTTGCGGAACCATAGACAAGTTTATAAAGAGCGGAAGCAAGAGCGGAAGGTTGATTCCCAAGAGTTACAGAACCTTTATCGGCAAAATATTCTCGTATTCTGGAGGCGTAGAGAACGAGAAGATTTGTTATGAAGTAGAATAACATTGCGGTAATCCCAATAAGAGCTGTATAGGCTGCTCCTTCGCCTCTTCTTCGCCCCACACTCCCGAAAAAAAGAAAATGCCACGCGATTCTGTACATGAGCATAGGTATTACTGAAAGTAAAGTTATAGTCAACATATCTCTATTTACTATATGTGTTATTTCGTGTCCGAGTACGGCTTTAAGTTCATTCCTGTCCAGTAAATTCAATATACCTTCCGTTACGCAAACTCTTCCGTCTTTTCGGCTTCTCCCGAAAGCGAATGCATTTGGAAGAGGGGTTGGCGAAATTCCGATTTTTGGTTTTGGTATACGGGCGTTTCTCGCAAGTTCGTCAACCATTTGATGTAGTTCCGGATAACTGGCCTCGTCAACATATTTGACTCTCATAGACCATTCGACGATTTTAGGTCCTATTAAGTATTGAATGAACATAAAAAATAAAGCCAGGCCCAGATAAAAATAGAAGTTTTTTATTCCCATGGCTGTACCTATTATTGTGACAATTGCGTACACTATACCGAAGAGTATAGCAACCAATAAAAACATTCTTAATTTTAAACCAAACATATTTCTCCTTCCTTTAAAGTTTTATTCTCACACAGAGACACGAAGTACACAAAGCCAAACTCCGCAACACCTTTTTAACTGTCTTCTTTTTAAACTTACTGCGAGTTCGGTTGCTTGCGCTGTTGATTATAAATATAATATAATTGTTTGTTGTTAGAAATCAAGATGAGTTTATTGAACCGGGAAGCACACTCACTTACATGTATCGGGCTTTGAATTTAGGGTTTCGTGTTTGGTATTAACGAATAGGATTCGGGATACAGAGAATAGATAATAGTGGTTGGTGGTTCGTTGTTTAACACAGTTTTTTACCTTTAGCTGTTGGCTTAAAAACAAAAAATCTTTGTGGTCTTTGTGGTTAATATTTTGCTTTAGTTTCTTTGTCGGGGTGTGGGTTAATCACTATAAAAACTCTTATTCCACTCCGGCCTTTCGGGTATTTTACCTGCCTGGAGCATTTCTCTCCATGTTTCATCTGTCAGACGTTCGCTTATCGGATGTTTGAATTCATAATAGGAAAGTACCGGACCAACTGCAAGTACTATATCTTCGGATGGCATTTTGTAAGCAACGACAATATAGTCTAAATAACCTGCTGCTTCTTCAAGGCATTTTTTTGTGCTCAGGTCTGTGTGAACGTCTGCAATTATCGTGGTTTTTAAACCTTCATCCTCTATGTCACCTATGGCATTTTTTAATTTTTCGGCAAAGTCTCCCAGAAAGCGATTGTCTTCTTCGCTTATGGTTGTATTTTCGACCTGTTTTTTGCATATCTGGTATAGTCTTTCGAGTATCTCGGTTAAAGACGATAATCTCCTCTCCGAAGATTGAGTAAGAACGTCCAAATCTTTCAGTCCCTCATATGCCATTTTTGAAGTGGTTAATATATTTTTGTAGAATTCCGGTAATGGCTCTAAGAGGCCTTTTGGTGGTGGAGGAGGTGGAGTGTACGATGTTATCCCGACAAACAGGGGAGTGTAGCTCTGTTTTGCGTAGAGAATGGTATTATGCCGGAGTGCCGCCCATGAGGCGAGAGCCGTATTAAGCTGGCGGTCGAGCCAGGAGGGAGTTTGCTGGTAAGTTTGGTAACCTTTTGTTCGCTCGGAGGTCAAAGTCTTAAGAGCGTACAACCAGGACCAGTAAAGATTTCGGTTCCAATCTTCTTCGGTGAGGGAAGAAAATTCCTCTCTCAGTTTTTTCAGTTGTTCATAATATTTCGGATATTCATCATCCGTGTAATTTTTTATGTGTTCTTCCGCTCTTTTGCTTCCGAAAACACTGAATACATCAAGTCCCCGTGGAAATCCCCTTATAGAATAACATAAATCCGGCTGGATTCGTTCATCGGGGATATAAACGACCGAGAATCTTTCCGGAATTTTCTTCGGTATGGTTCCGACTGCCGGGGAGACCAATTGACTTAATACATAAGAGTCCGGTATATACCGTTGTCCCATGAAACGGAGACCCATAGTAATCGAAAGTATCGAATCTAATTGTTCTACGGAAGTCAGTTCGTGTCCTTCTATATTTCCGGGGTCGATGCCCGCCCCTGCGGTGCCTCCGAAGATTGCCGGGGGAGTCAGCTTTGAAAGTTCTAAAAGGAATTGCGCGAAATTCTCTTCTTTTTCCAGTTCGTTTACTGTGGTCTTGCCGGTGAAAACCTTCTTGAGAGATTCTCTGTAGTCGTAAATCGTCAGGTCGTCGGCAAACCCGGAGTAAAATGCGGAGACCGTGTAAATCCTGTCCCAGACATCGGAGACGCTTCTGCCGTCTTTTAATTTTAAATTTCCTGCGTGAATCGAGATTAGGGAAGCCTCAATGGTTTGTATTTTTGCGGTTTCTCTATCGGTCAGAGCCTTCGCAGGGGGACTTACCGGTCCGAATTTCTCATGCCCTTTAAGTAGAAATGTCATTCGTCCGTACCACATCATTCCCTTGAAGTATTTTTTCAGTTCTTCGCTTCTTGTATAATGTCCCCTCGGCTTATACTGGCTGTAATCTTCCGGAATTCGAAATAAAGATTTTTCTCTTGCAACAGGATATTCGGGTAACCCAGTATGTTTTTCTATTTCGCCGCATTCCCAATCGACCCATTTTTTGACATACCCCGGTGGTGAAAAATCCGGGTCAAACAGCTTCATAGCCACTGAGAAATAAGCGACGTTTCTCTTTGCCGCTTCTTTTAATTCTCCTTTAAATTTTTTATAGTCTTCCTTTGATGCCTCAAGGAGTGCTCCCGTTACCTTTAAAACGTCAGGGTAGAAACTGCTTTCTTCGATTTCTTTTAATGTTTCATCAAACAGGATATGAAAAAGATGAAGAGGAGTATCCGCCGTTACATAAATTGGAATGTTTTCATTGATGAGGTCTTTATAAAATGTTGTTATGTCGTCGGTTTTTCCCTTTTTTACAACAACGAAGCCATTTTTCTTAAGAAGCTCTTTTTGTTCCTGTTTGTTGAAATATTTCTCGGAAACTGAGGAGAAATTAGTAATTTTGTCCAAGTTCAGAGGAAGGGAGTACGGAGGCATATCGATTTTATAATCTTCTTTTATGGGTTTATGATATTTTGAGAACGCGCCGCTTAAATCTTTTTTTTCGGATATTGATGACATAACCAAACTTTCTTCGATGGAAGAGGTACACTTCGATGAATTTAATAAAAATATAAGCACAAAAAACATTTTTAAAAATTTCATAATTTTCCTCCTTTTTATAACTGTAAATTTGTTCTGGGGAAATGTCAAGTCCCTGCCATCCGACAACCCTAAATTTAAACACGGGATTACACATATTACCAATTTATTGGTCGGTTAGTCCGTAGGTCTGTTTTTTACACTCAATAACCCATTAACTAATTTTAACTCGAAACTCAAAACGCGTAACCCGAAACTTTAATCCACATGTAGACACTGAGGCACAGAGTCTTTTATTTTTGCCAAAACCCAATCCGCGAAAAAATGTCATTGCGAGTGTAGAAACCTGCCAGACCCAAACGAAGCAATTCATTTTCTTGTTGATATTTCTTATTTTTTATTATGCGGAGAAGAAAATGCGAGAAATTTCAGCAAACCCCCCCCTTGACAATTTTACGGAATCAAATATAATGTTTGTAACGCTAATATTATTTGAAAGACAGGGAGAATGTCAGTATTTAAGTATTTATAATATAATAATCAACGAGGGGGGTTATATATGAATGAAAATTTTTTGGCTTCTGGGACGACTATAAGTTGTTTTTTTGTATTATCTAAAATCTATTGTGGAGGTAAACAACCAAAAAAGGAGGTTTGTTTATGAAACGTAGTATTTGGAAAGTGATGCTCGTCTTTTCCGCACTGCTTGTATTTGCTCTTCCGGGCGAGTTAGCCGCCCAGACTCCGGATGGTCTTGTTTTGAATCCGGGAACGGCGACGTTAGCACTTAAAGGAAGTCAAGCATTCACAGCAAGACTTACTTCAAGCGGTACTGGTGTTGGAGGTGAATGGATTTATTTTGATTTAAAGCCCGGGTTGGGTGGGATTGATGATGATGATGTTCTAACAGATGGAAGCGGTTATGCAACAGTAACATATACAGCGGGAACCGAATCCGGAACCGATACGCTGATTGCATGGTGGTCGGATGCAATCACAAGGGCTGTGTTAGCCGATACATCGATTATCACGATAAATCCCGGTTCGGCGACCAGCTTGAACGTTACTCCGGGAGATACGGTAGTTGTTGTAACGGAGGACGCGACAATAGTTGCCGAGTTATTGGATGATTATAGTAACCACGTTGATGCTACGCTCCCATCCCAGGTTTCATTTTCGACTTCCGGGTTGGGGAGTTTTGGTACGGCTTCCGTGAATGCAGGCACCGGTTGTATTGAGGTTGCATACATCACTGATGATTCGATGGCGACGGATGTGCTAACCACCGAACTCCTGGTAAATCATACCAGGGATTACGATACGGTTAATACCATCGGTGGAACTCCCGCGCATATGCAGTTATATCCTGTTGACACAATACTTGTTGTTGGTGGTAATAATGTGTATTTTTCGATTTGGCTTTTTGACCAATACTGGAACCAGACCATGTGGTCTGATTATTATAAAGGAGAAACATACGTGGTGAACCTTTCAGCGAGCGCAGGAGCCGGATCTTTTACCAAGTGGGCAGGTTTAATTGATACAACGAGCGTAAATCCTTATGGAGGATATACGCCAGGAGCCGCTGAAGCCTGGTATCTTTCCTCGAATACTGCCGGTGTATACACGATTACGGGAACAAGCGGAGCAGCAACTGCCGATATGGATATAACTCAGATTCCCGATTCTCCCGATGAGCTGGTTCTTACGCCCGACTCGATCGCGATTCCCGCTGGCACTGACACCACGCTTACGGCAACGATGGTTGACCAGTACGGCAACCATTGCGACGCGGATGACTCACGATTCGATGATGTTTATTGGTATGTGGATGACGGATTGGGAATTCTTGGAACGCCATACATAGAGGACAATAATTGGAAGTGCGTTTTTAGTTCTTATGCGTTTGCTGCGGATACCGCTGTTATAGGTGCTTATTATGATGATGAGGCACCTTATGATCAGGCTGTTATCTTCAGCGCAGAGCCCGGAGACTTCGACCATTTCGTCCTTAGTATTGAGGAGGATTCGGCTAATGTTTCCGATGGTAATATTGAGGAAGCTAATTGGGTGAGAATAGAAGCCCAGGATGACAATAATATACGTCTCTGGAACTACACGAACCCTGACACAGTTACTCTGTCGCTTAATGGAAGTACGGCAGATTCTTCACAGGTTACTTGGTTCACGGAGGCGCTTAATACTGTGGGACTTACTGCTCCTATTGTCGAAAATTTATTTTATCAAGGTTTAGTCTCGATTGGTGTTGCCAATCAAATAGCCGAGACCGTAACCGTAACGGCAACGGACACGGCGGGTCATACAGGTACATCTCCAGCAGTAACCTGGCTGCCTATCG